>CAZTAS010000023.1:0-39280 GCA_964611635.1 uncultured Thermodesulfobacteriota bacterium | reverse complement strand
CCTTAATCCAAGAGGGCTTTCTCGTCTTTCAAACGTTCAATGTCTATTTTAGGGTCATTGTTTTTAATATGTTAAAAACATTATTAATCGCATTTTTAACTGCGAAACTTTAGCTCATAATTTGTTAATGGTAGTGTTTCATTATTGTGTCCAGAGTTGAAAATTATCAAAAAAATTTATACATTTCATTGTGAATTAAGTCAAGAATAGGTTCAGACAGGTTATTACTTAAACGTTTAGTTCGATATGGATGAATGCTGATGGCATTTATGAGGGAAATCTCAAATGATGTTACAAAAAAAGGATATGCCAAAATTTAAACATATCATGTCGCCGATAACCATTGGGAGCCTGAAAATCAGCAATCGGATCGTGTTTCCGGCCGTAAATACAGGTTACACTGAGCCTGATGGCACGATTAGCCCCAAAATGTCACATTTTTATGGTAAGCTGGCACTAGGAGGGGTGGGTTTGATCATTGTAGGCGCTACTGGGGTCTCATCTCAAGGGAAATTCTTTTCTGAGTCTCCCTGCATTAATAATGACCGGGTACTGAAGGGACTGGCCGGCGTATTCCGGACCATCCATGATTATGGCTCCATAGCCGCCATCCAGATTGGCCATGGTGGCCGTCAGAACAGGGCCGCACTGAATGGCATGCCGCTTGTGGCGCCTTCTCCCATTCCCTGCCCTGTCCTCAAGATCAAGCCTCGGGCATTGAGCGTGGAGGAAATAAAGAGAATTGAGGATCAGTTTGCTGATGGAACCGCAAGAGCCCGGAAAGCTGGGGCGGATATGGTCCAATTCCACGGTGCCCATGGATATCTGATCCATCAGTTTTTAAGCCCTCAGTCCAATAAGAGAACTGATCAATATGGCGGCAGTTTGGAGAACCGCATGCGTTTCCTTCTTAGTATTGTCAAAAAAAGTCGCGAGAAAGCTGGATCTGATTTTCCTTTAAGCTGTAGAATTAATGGGGATGACTATCAAGAGGGTGGACTAACTCTTGATGATGCTAAGCATATCGCACGAGCTTTGGTGCAAGAGGGCGTCCAGCTCATCGATGTGAGCGGCGGTGTGAGGCTCTCATGGGATGCGCGAGAGAAGGCTATGGCCGCTGGAGACTTTCGCCGCCTTGCGCGAGGAATTCGCGAGACGGTGGATGTGCCAGTAGGTTGCGTTGGGATGATCACGGACCTTCGTACGGCGGAAGAAATCATCAATAAGGGCACTGCAGACATGGTTGCGATGGCAAGGGCTCTCATCGCAGATCCGGAGTTGATCCAAAAATCCCTGAGGGGTGACTTCGACTCTATAAGTCCCTGTATCCGCTGTGATATTTGCCATTACTGGAGGCATGGCCAGCCTTGTCTTACTTGTCCTGTCTATGGACGCTGGTAAGGCCGACCACTAAATTCTCTCTATGTTCGCTCAAATTCCTCCCTTACTTCAGCCAATAGTTCAGGATTGGAAAGAAGGTCTGCAGCAGTCATTGCCATGGCCTTGGCGGCCTTCAGGGTTGCCTCGAGCGCTTCATCGGTCTTGGCAGCTTCGCAAAACTCCGACGTATGTGGTACAACCTCATCTCCTATTTTGAAGAATGGGTGGATGGAGGGCACCACTGTGCTTACATTCCCCATGTCTGTAGATCCAGCCCGGCCATGCTCTGGGAGTGCATCAATAGTTACTCCAAGACCGCGAAGATTTTCGCCAAACAGGGCGTCCATATGCTGGTTATGTTTCATGGCATGAAAACCTTCGGAGATTTCATACCTTGCGGTGCATCCGGTCATAAGTTCAGCGCCCTTGATGCAATTAACCACCTTCTGCATGACTTCCTCGTTATATTCATCATCTGAAGCTCTCACGCATATTGCAGCCGAGCACATGTCAGGGATAACGTTTTTCGCTCCGCTGATCTTAACATCCCCCCAGTGAATCCTTGCATCCTGACGCAATTGCTGGCGCAAGAAGCTTATACCCGTGAAGACAAGCTGCATGGCGTCGTAGGCGTTGATGCCCAGATGCGGAGAAGAGGCTGCGTGAGCTGATTTTCCAAGAAAACGAACGGAAACTTCATTTACAGCCAGGAACGGCTTTCCCAACCAGGCATACCCATGGGGATGAGCGATCATGGCTGCATCAACGTCATTAAATATGTTAGCAGAAATAAGCCGCAGCTTACCGCTATCGGACAAAACCTCCTCGGCGGGCGTGCCGATGACGCTCACTTGCCCCTTGAGAGACGTGATGAGCGGGGTCATAGCCAATCCGGCTCCCAGAGCCGCAGTGGCAATCAAATTATGTCCGCAGGCATGGCCGAGGCCGGGCAATGCATCATACTCAGCCAGGATGGCAATGTGCGGCCTATCAGCTTGACCAGTAATTACGGCCTTAAAGGCGGTCTCCACTCCCCCTACAGGATAGCTTACTTTGAAGCCGTGCTTTTCCAGAACCTCCACCAGCTTTCTGGAGGCCTTCCGTTCCTGAAAACCCATCTCTGGGTTCTCGTAAATGTAGCGGCTGACTTCTCGCAGTTCACTGCTGATCATATCCAGGTATTCCTTAATCTTTTCCTTGAGCTTGTCCATATTTCCCTCCTGTCGAATGAAGGATTGAAAAGTTTATGATCTCTCGTCAAGAAAAAATTTTAACAATAAACAATAGTATTATCAACTTAGTTCCGAAAATAGATTTCTAATTATTTGGATATCTCCGGTTTTTTCTGAATTAAATTGATAAGGCTAATAAACATTTTTTCTTGACATGAATGCATCATAGTATAATAATGGCAACTCGGTACAAAATTAAAACAAAATGTATTTAATAATAATACTAATCGTATCAAATTTGTCCATTTTTTATACACCGCTCGCATTGTTTTGCCCAGTATTTGTTCAGGGAGTCTTGTTATTATTAGAGACTGTTACGAAAAAAACTCAGAAATTTTCTAAAATAGGCCCTTAACTGAATCAAAGCGGTGCTTACTTATTCATTAGTTCCGCTTTCTTAGGAGCAAAACATTAGAAAATGTTTAAAGCAAAAAGAGATATATTTAGATCGATATTACGTTAAATGAATGTCGATCCTTATTTTTCAATAGGTTGTACGTTTTTTCGTAACAGTCTCTATTATGTACAATACGCGGATTTTATTGAGTTTTCCGCGGAATAGAAAGAAAAGGAGGTATTATCATGGAATCACGGACATGGTGCAAGGGGATTGCTGTGATTGTATTTCTGGCGGTAAGTCTTATGTTTTTCTCCAGTGCAGTGTTTGCGAGAGAGAAGATGATCTTCTCGGGCTATGGGGGGCTTTGGGAAAAAGCCTTGAAAAAATATGTGATCAGGCCGTTTGAAAAAAAATTCAACGCGCGCGTGATACTGGACACCACGGGCAACTCTGCCGCCAAGCTCTCCAAACTCCGAGCCACCAAAGGCTCATACACCTGGGATGCGGGCATTCTCGTGGAAGTGGACGCGACGGCCGGAGGGAAAGATGGGCTTCTGGATCTCATAGATGAAAAGAAAATGCCCAATATTAAGAATCTCTATCCGGTGGCCCAAACCCTGACAGGAGGATACGGCCCGGTGGTGGCCTTCGACCATCTGGGACTGCTGTACAATACAAAGCACGTAAAGCCGGCGCCCGATTCCTGGCGGGTTCTTTGGGATCCTAAGTACAAGGGAAAAGTGGCCATTTCTCATCCCACCGAGTACAAAGGGCTGTACATCCTTCTCATCGCGGCAAAGCTCAATGGGGGAGACCAATATCATGTCGAAAAGGGATTTGAGCTGATCCGGAAACTGGTCCCCAATGTGGGTGCCTGGATCACTTCCTCTGCTCACTACGTGCCCTACTTAGAGCGCGAAGAGGTGTGGCTGGCTCCTTACTGGAACGGTCGGGGGCAGACTCTTGTGGACAAAGAGTTGCCCGTAATGTTGGCCGTCCCCAAGGAGGGAACTATTCCCATCGCCAACTGCTGGGTGGTGCCCAAAACCGCCAAGAACAAGGAGTTGGCCTATAAATTTATCAATTTTTATCTGGATGTGGAGCAACAAGTGGCCTGGGCTACTCACATGCATTATGGCCCCACCAACATGAAGGTCGAGTTGCCACCCGATGTGGCCAGTCGATGCATTTACGGTAAGGAGCAGATTGACAATCTTATTATCCTGGACATGGATAATGTCTTCAAAGAGCGTCCCAGGTGGGTAGAGTTGTGGAACAAGGAAATTCATAAGGCCGCCAAGTAATGCTTTGTTAGGGGCTGGGGATCAACATCCTTGGCCCCTGATAATCATCTTTGTTGTGAGATTCTTTCATGGAAGCAGTGTTCATGGAGAAAGAAATAAGGATGCGCTCCCCCTGGAGGGAACATGCAGTTGTCCTTCTTCTTCTTCCAACAGGGGTGGCCTTGCTGGTCTTTTTTTTCCTTCCTATCTTTTTCCTTTTCCTCTTAAGCTTGCGGAAGTACATCATCGGCACCCCCCCAAGCCCGTTGACTCTGACCAACTACTTGCACTTTTTAAGCGATCCTTTTTACATCGATATTCTCTGGAGCACCCTGAAGCTGGGATTGGGCGTTACCGGAATTACCCTGGTTCTTGGCTACCCGGTGGCATACTTTCTAGTGCGAACCCGGCTTCCCGGCAAGAACTGGCTGCGGCTGGCCGTAATCACTCCCCTTCTGGTCAGTGTAGTCGTCAGGACTTATGGGTGGCTCATCCTACTGTCGGATCGCGGTCTTGTTAATCAGGCTCTTGTGGGCTGGGGGCTTGTGGATCATCCCATCAAGCTCCTGTTTACATACAATGGAGTGCTGATCGGGCTGACCCATGTGTTTTTGCCCTTCATGATCCTCTCTCTTGTCGGCGTTATCGAGAATATCAACCCCTCGCTGGAGGATGCCGCCGAGAATCTCGGCGCCAATTGGATTCGCCGGTTCGTCTGGATCACACTCCCGCTGAGCCTACCGGGGATTGTTGCCGGCTCACTGCTGGTCTTCTCCCTCTCCATCGCGGCATACGTGACCCCGGAGATTCTCGGAGGGCCGTCACTGCTGGTTCTCTCTACCATGGTCTACCAGCAGATTATGGTCGTCCTTGATTGGGGATTCGGAGCGGCCATTGCTGCGATTTTGCTTCTCATGACCCTGGTGGTGATTTTTGCCTATACCAAGATCCTGAGTCTGGGCAAAGCATGGGAGGTTTGAATTGATGTGGCACAATTTCAAGTGGCGAAGCCTGGTCTTGGGGTTTTATAATCTTTTGGTTTTCATATTTCTCATATCTCCACTGGTAATTGTGGTGATGGTTTCAGTGAACGATACCCAGTATATATCCTTCCCGATCAAAAAGCTGACCTTGCAGTGGTACAGGGCCATACCGGAGTACATGGAGTTCGTTGACGCCTTCCTGGTGAGTATCTGGTTGGCATTGCTCGCGGCCGTCTGCTCCACGGCACTCGGGACTATGGCAGCTTTTGCCCTGGTGAGGGGTAGATTTCCGGGGCGGGACACAATCAGCACCATAGTCATGTCACCCCTGACCCTGCCTGGAGTGGTTACCGGGATCGCCATGCTCCAGTTCTACACCTGGATCGCCATCGGTCCATCATTGGGGCGTTTGGTGCTGGGGCACACCATCATCACCATTCCATATGTTTTGCGCTCGGTGTCAGCGGTGTTGTATGGCTTTCCCCTTTCCCTTGAGGATGCGGCCATGAACCTGGGAGCCAGCCGGCTGCGGACGACGTTTCTCATCACTTTTCCAATGATACGATCCGGGCTGCTGGCAGGGGCAATCTTCAGCTTCATTGTATCTTTCGATAACGTGGTGATCTCCATCTTCCTGGTTAGCCCGGAGTATAACACACTGCCAATTACCATCTTTAATTACGTGCATTACAGTGCAGAACCCATCATTGCATCCATTTCAACACTGCAGATAATTGTGATTATCCTGCTGTTGGTCGCCATGGAGAAACTGATGGCATTCAGCCGGTACATTTGAACGTGCCAAATGGCATGAACAATCACCTATTGCGAAGCTCTTGTTATCGAACTTAGTGAAAAGCTTTCTCATAAAAGGATGATTTAGCGAAAGAAAATACCCCCCAAGGTTGGAAAGGGGAGGCACGATGAATAACAGCTATTCGGCCAAAGAGGGATCGAACGATGTAGACCTGGAGCTATCTGGCGTCCGTAAAGCCTTCGGCAGCACAGTCGCGGTGGACAATCTGTACTTGCAAGTCACGAAGGGTGAGTTCCTCTTCCTCTTAGGTCCCAGCGGTTGTGGCAAGACAACCACGCTGCGGATGATCGCGGGCTTTATTCGCCCCGAGAGAGGAAAGATCTTCATCCGTGGGAGAGATGTGAGCCGGGTTCCCGCTCATAAGCGCGGCCTGGGGATGGTCTTTCAGGATTATGCCCTGTTCCCCCACATGAACGTTTTTGATAATGTGGCCTTTGGCCTGCGGATGCAAAAGGTTCCGAAGGACCAGTGGAAAGACAGAGTAAAGGGGGCGCTGGAACTGGTCCGGCTGGAGGGCCTGGAAGACCGCTACCCAAAGCAACTCAGCGGAGGGCAACAACAGAGGGTGGCGCTGGCACGGGCACTGGTCATCGAGCCCATGGCGCTTCTTCTTGATGAGCCCTTGAGTAACCTGGACCTGAAGTTGCGCCAGCAGATGCGGGTGGAGCTGCGCCAGCTTCAGGAGAGGCTCGGGATCACCACCATTTTTGTCACGCACGACCAGGAAGAGTCTCTCAGCATGGGAGATCGTATCGCGGTGATGGAGGCCGGGCGCATCAATCAGCTTGGCAGCCCCAAAGATATTTACGAGTACCCGCGCAGCCGATTTATTGCCGATTTCATCGGGGAGTCCAACTTCTTCCAGGGCAAGGTAACAAAGATCACGGAATCAGGCAATGCGGAGATGGAAGTGGACGAGGGATTCAAACTTGTGGGCAAAGCTTCAGGGAGGTTGAAAGCCGGACAGCAGGCCAGTGTGGCGGTCAGGCCTGAAAAGATCCTTCTGCTTGATCAACCAACCTCGGAGTATCCTAACTGTCTGCCCTCAAAGGTGGAGACTGCTGTGTTCATCGGTTCCTACACCCGATTTCAGCTTTCACTTCCGGGCAATGCCATCTGCATTGTCCAGCAGCAGAACATTCGCGGCGCCAGGAGCTTTCAAAAGGAAGATCATGCATACGTTGCATGGGCAGTTGAGGACGGTCTGGTAATCCCCGAAGGGTGAGAAGAAAGGATGTATGGCTGTTAGCGAAAAGATTGCTCGGGCCAGCAAAGAGTTGGTGAAGGCTTACAAAAGCATTAGGCCTCTATTCTGGCAACTTTTCATTTGCGTTCGTGCCATTAAACCTAAAACGCGTACTAGCTATATTAGTTCGGGTTTCGAGAAATTCAATATCTTTTGTGCAGGATCAGTGGCTTCTTTATGGGCAGAGATTAGATGCCTCCGCTGGGGAAGATCTCCATAATAATTCATGGACTATCTGACTCTAAGGCTTTCATATCATGAAAAGTGGATCGAGACTGAACATTGACATTATTTTGTGTCGATGAAAACGGGCAGATTATTTCTACCTTTTCCCAGTAATAGGAATACTAATGAGGAGCGGTAATAAGAAAACGATGCCAAAGAGAAATAGGGTGAATAAACGCAGAAGCTCGAGAAACAGTTCGGTCATAAAGGTTTACGAACAATTCAAGCAGATCATTCTGGGGTTCGAGCTGAAACCGGGCGAAAAAATTCGCGAGGAGGTTATCTGCAATAAATTGAAATGCAGCCGAACCCCGGTCCGGGAGGCGATAATCCGTCTTGAACAGGAGGGATTGCTTGAGAGGATTCCCCACCATGGGGTCTTTGTGAAGAAATTCAGCGTCAGGGAGATCATGGAGAGCAATTCCGTGCAGGAGTTGCTTGAGGCTCCCACCGCATTGTTGGCACTGGAGAACCGAACCGATGAGGATCTGAACGAGCTACGATTTAACCTGGAGAATTGCCGCCGCCACTTTGCCGAGGGGAACCTGAGCGCATACTCTATGGAAAGCCTCAGATTTCATCAGATTCTGTACGATGCCAGCAAAAACTCGGTTTTGTCCCAGATTCTTCAGAACCTCTGGGAAAAGCTGATCATAAAGACCAAGATAAACTTTCTCAACGATGAGCGGATGCGCATAAATCTTGAGGATCACGAAGAAATGTATCAATGTCTTGTCCAGCAGGATAGAGCGAAAATGGAGAAATTAATCCGCCGCCACACAGCGGAGGGGCACGAGAACTTTCTTTGCATGATCAGAGAGCGTCCGGAACTTCTTTATGTCTCTATTTGACAATTTTCTGCCAGTGTACATTCTCAATGCTACACACCCCAGGAGACGGCAATAAAACCGGTGGGAAGCGGTTCCTGGATTTTCAAAGAATAGGCCAAGGACGATCATTTAACAGTGGTTGCAAATCCTAACTATTTGAGAAGTGAACCGCCCATTGATACGATGATTTATCGTTCGTTTCCGGAGAAATAGACATATTTGTCTATGCTTGAATCCGGTGAAGCTGATATTGTTGCAGCCATTGTAAAAAAGTTTTAAATGATCTTCTTAAGGACCTTCACCTTGAGAAATGTCAACTCGATGAGCTCTGGAGCTTTGTAAAAAAAAGGGAAAAAATCTTAACCCATTAAAGAAGATCCTCACTCATTATGGTGATGGATGGGTCTGGATTGGTTTTGACCCTATATCTAAAATGATGCCAGCCTTTGTGGTTGGTAAAAGAACCAAGGCCAACGCCTATAAGCTTGTAGAAAAGATATATTTTATTACTGATGGGATTATTCCATTTTTTACAAGCGATGAGTTGAAATATTATAAAGATGCCTTACTTAGAGTTTATGGTATCCCAGAGGATATGCCAAAGGGACCACGCAAGAGGGGACGCCCCAAGAAACCTAAACTCAAGCCTCCTCCAGAGCTTAAATATGCACAGGTTCTAAAGCATCGCAGAAAGGGCCGTGTGCTCTCTATAAGTACCAAGGTTATCTTTGGAAAAGAGGAGGAGATAAAGATCTCTTGGAGGCCTCTCCTGTTAGTAAAAGTGTCAATATCTCCTTCATAGAGCGTAACAACCTGGCCCTAAGACAACACTCAAGGAGATTGGGGCGAAAGACTAATGGATTCTCTAAAGAAATAATCAAACTGGAGGCCCAGTTGTACTTAGCCTTAGGATATTATCATTTTGTCAAAGAGCATTTTGGCCTTCGTCAAAAGTTCAAGGACAATAGTAAAAAATGGGTTCAGAGAACTCCAGCTATGGCAGCTGGTATAACCGATCACATTTGGAGTACCAAAAAATTATTGATTTACCGTGTTCCATAACTATCTTTCAATAAAAAGGGACACTACGGAAAAATCATAATAACATGAAACTCGCCGAAACTTCTTTTTTTATGACACCAGCGAGAAGTAAAGGAGGGTGTTTCAATGGTCTGCGCCATAAAAAAGAAATATTGGATATTCTCAATGATGCTATCGCTTTTACTATCTTCAGTTTGTCTTCTTACAAGTGTTGCCAATAGTTTTGCCGCCATACCCCTGCCAACAGGCCCGGAAGTTTTTATATATCCTCCCGCAGCTTCTCCGGTTGCAAGCATGGATCCCGCTCAGGCCGAACCCATAGGTGTTGGTATAGTGGCAGAAGGCGGATATATCCTGAGTCTGCGGGTAAGCCTCAATCAATGTTCAGGTCCTGTAGATGTTTATCTGGTTTTATATTTTCCTGCATTTGATCCTGACAATTTCTATTTCCTAAAATCAGACTATACCTTTCAGACAGTCTCACAGGGAGTCGAACCCTGGAAGCAAAATGTAAATGGGCCTATCAATGAGGCACTTTTCGGCAATATCCCCACATCAATACTTCCTCAGGGGACACACTACCTTGGTCTCTTGATAACACCGCCGGGTAATCCAATGACCTATTACCTCTGGATAACTTCTTTCATAACTGTAGAAGATGAAGCTATTTCTATGATAACCCCCTATGTAAACGAATCTGATATGGCAGCTATTTATCAGGCTTTTAGTTCCGATGACAGTGCTCCCTGGGGCTTTGCACATAATGGCGTTGATTTTTCCCCAAATGGGAACCTTAAACCCTTTCAGGCTGTTTCTTCAGGAGTAGTGGATGAAATCAGACTATGGCAGCTCCCCGGCACCTTAAACTGGCAGGTGAATGTCTGGATTACACACAACTCAACCTATTCAGTTAGTTACGCCTTTGAGCCTATGTCTAATGATCAGGCGGATGGGCAAACCCAGCTTGACAACATGTTTGTATCCTCGGGGCAGATTGTTTCTCAAGGGGATATTATCGGAAATCTTTACACCACCAATGAAGGGTCCCATGTCCATTTTTCTCTGTACCAAAACGGGGTTGCAATTTGTCCTGAACCCTATTTTACTCCGGATGCCAGAGATTCTATTTTGAATGTGATTCGCAATTTTTGGCCAGAGGCAACTATGTGTTATTAACAGTTTAAGGGCGCATCGCGATGCGCCCCTGGTGCGCCTGCGGGCGTACGCTGTCAGAGTGGTGAGAGTCCACTTCAGGCACGCGCTCTCCGGCCTGTAACCGATAGCAACTGCGCCGCCGCGAAGTGGGGTGGGGAGCAGCAGGAGGTGAACGACCAGTCCGTAGGATGACGAACTCTATACGGCCGGGCGTGACCGGCGAGCCTGCTGGGGAGAAAAAGCCCAACGCGCTGAGGGGTAGCGTGTTAAAGCGGCGTTGGGGGCACGCCAGGTGGATGGAGACGGAATGGTCAGGAAGGCGATGTACGTGAAGCAGGGAGACCTGCACGATGGGGAGAGTCGTGCAGGAGTCGGAGCCCCCATAGTAGCGATGAAGCGCTGTAATGGGCGTGGAGCCAGGCCGGGCAGGAAAGAACAACCCCCACTGGGGATACCGACGGTGAGTTCATACTGCTCCTCCTGCAATGTGATTTAAGGATGGTGGGCGCCTCAACTCCTGATTTTTGCAGATTTGTGCACCCATTCCGCAAGTTTTTTCTCCTTCTGAGCATCCATTGTAATAAAGTACTGAGATCCCCTGTTCAATCTCCGCGCAGTTACCACATTACGCTCAATCCAGTAATAAACGACGTGCTTGCTGACGTTAAAATTTTCAGCGATCTGCTTGACCGTTAATTCCCGGGGACGTTTTATATTTGGCCCGGGGATTGCGTGCTTTTATCGTATCCACCTGATCATTGAAAACGTAAATGGTTTCCCTGTTGCGCTTTTGATCTCCTTCTGGTTGAAGGCTGCGGCAATGCGCTCGTCATGGAACTCCTTGGCCAACTCTCTGATCTTGTTGATGATTTCGTTCGGGTAGCGTAGTTGGTCGGAATACCCTGGAAGAATATGGATCTGAATATCCTCCCAGGTTCCACCTTGCCAGCGCAAGGTGCAGCGCCGCCGTCCCATTTGCCACTGCAAAGGCGCGGCGCGCCCCTGTCAGGGAGCGGAACTCCTCCTCAAAGGCGGCGGCCCCTTCTCCCATGGTGATCTATCCGGATCGAATAACCCGCGCCACCGCCGCCTGCTCGGCCTCGTCAAGGTCTATGTCGCACAGAGGGACCTTCCAGCTCATGGGTTTTGCTCCTGGAATATTCATGGCCGGGACGGCCATGCCACAGAGAAATGTGGGGCAGGTTTTCAACCTGCCCTGATAGCTTTATTTTTCCGCCGCATGGCAAGGCGGAACGTCCCGCCCCGCTCTTTTTCATTATGTGGAAGCTATATTAAATTTCCGGCCTTCATGTCTTGTAGAAATGACCTGATTCGAGAAACCTCCTTCTCCTTGATTTTCTGGTGAGTGGGCAAATTAATGATGTGTTCGGCAACCCTTTCTGCCACGGGGCAGGTGCCTTTCCTGTAGCCCAACTCTTCTAATGGAGCACCTTCCGGGTGGAGGACGCAGTTGAACCACTCGCCGATCTCAATCCTTCTTTTCTGTGCTTCGGCCATTATAACTTTTCGGTCTTTTACCAACATAGAGTATCTCAGGAAAGAGTGTTCCGCATAATCCGGTTGAAAAGGCTTCGGGATTCCGAGATCATCCATAATGCGATCATATTGACTGGCTACTTCTTTACGGTGTTTCAAGTTGGCATCAATTCCGGCAAGGGCTTTTTGCCCCCAGTTGGACCGGACGGGAGAGGCCGCTTTTTTATAACCCTTGGGCATCCGGCCTGCAAGTTCATCGCTTGAGGATGAGCCCGGGATGATACCAAGGTAAGACAAAGAGCGATAGAGTTTTAAGGCTTTCCAGTATAAAGATGGAGTTAATAAATATTTGTGAGCGATCAGTTCAGCCCATAACAATGACTGCTCAAATAAGGAGGGTTTTTTATAATGGACAAGGTTTTCCCTTAATATTTCCCCTATCTCCTGGTTATTGGTCACCGCAAATCCCCCCAGTCCGGTTGAGAATGGCTTGTTCCACTGGGTGCTGAAAAAGGCTGCATCTGTTAATGTCCCGGAAAGTTTTCCTTTATATTTTGACCCGAATCCATGCGCGCAGTCCTCGATGACCTTCAGATTGTATTTTTGCGCTATTGGGAGAATTGCGTCATAGTCAGGTGGCAGGCCGAAGGTATTCTGGATTATGATAACCCTGGTGCGGGAAGTAATCTTTTCTTCAATCAGGTTTGGATCAATGTTAAGGGTCTTTTCGTAAATGTCAACATACACCGGTTTAATGCCAAGATATTTAATGGCATTGGGCACCACCACACAGGTAAAACCGGGGATAATGACCTCGACGCTTTCATCCAGGTCGAGCACTTCCAGGAGGGCATAGAGAGCAACCCGGCCTTTCCAGTAAGAATATGAATATTTTACACCCAAATATGATTTAACCTGATTGTTAAATCCTTTATTATCCATTTGTATGATTTTTTTCAGCTTTGTCTTCCATGAATTTACCAGTCATGCGACGATACTTAGACCGGAATAAAAAACGCATAGCCAAGCCAACGCAGGGCCGTAGGCATGTCCTGGCCGGATAAGGATATTTTTCAAAACCCAGAGATTGTTTGAATTTTTCGAGGGAATTGATGTTAGAAACAATAGCGTAATGAACTTTTTTAATGGCTGGCAATAACTGAGCATTGACTAAAAAGGTGTACATTAATATATCATTAACATTCAATTTAAGAAGGTCGCTATGAGAGGCGATTGTGTCAACGTAGGCCGTATCGCCAAATGCTTTGGTGATAAGAAAACCGGCGACGCGCCCGCTCTCTTTATCTAATCCAACAATAATGGTTGTTGCCGGCAAATCCAGAAGGCGGCGCCAGCTCTCTGTGAATACTTGCATCTTCAAAGGTTTTTTCCAACCAGTCCTTAACGACAGTTGATTCCAAGCATCTAAACAGCCCTGTGAGAGCTCGGAATTATAACTTTCCAAAATGTGCAACTCGCAGAATCTACTCCCTTTGCGGATGGCGTTGCGTCGCTTGTCGTCGATGCTTTGCAGTGAATAGTTGGATAAATCCCTGATGATGTTGATTACTAACCGCGAATTACACTGCGTATCGTCTGGAAGGATATGTTGAAAGCCAAAAAAACTTTTCAAAAGAGGAGGATTTGCTTTTGTTGATTCTATAGGAGTTAAGAAATCTGCTGGCCAACAAAATCCTTTCTTTAATTGATACCACCAGTTACCAAAACGATCCTCAAAAGGGGTCGATAAGTTATTCTTTTTTTCGTATGTTCCCATGTACCACCAAAATGGAACGTCAGGGCGTAATTGCAATGATCGAAAATATTCTATCGCCGAGGCGCAGCTAAGCGGTATAGAAGGAACAGATATAGGTTCAATTTTCGGTCTTGCAGACATATAACTTCCATTCTTATAATTATCAAAATCATCAAACGTCTTTATTGAGCATGAGCAATATGTTAAATTATATTTATAAGCCTCTGAGATATTTTTTCAATATTATGATTTTCGATAAGATATTTTTTGCCCTTTAATGACATTTCTTTCCATTCATATTCTGACATATTAGCAACCCTTAATACTGCCTTTGCAATACTTTCAGGATTTTCATTAGAAGCTTTAATACAACATCCGCTATTTAATAATTTATTTAAATATGGCGGCAAAGCATAAATAATAGGTCTACCAATATAAAGATAATCAAGAACTTTAGTAGGAAAACCGTACGGCATATTTTTTTCGATTAAGAGAAATGCAGATCCTGTTTCGAGAAATTCTAAAAAATCTCTTTTTTTTGGTATGATTTCTTTAAATTCTATATTTTCCAGGTTATATTTCTTGGTTAAGCCTATCAATTTTTTCTTTTGAGTTCCGCCTCCTATGAACAATAATTTAATATTGTTATATCCTAAATCATTTATTATTTTTGCAGCCATAATTGCTTTATCAAGAGGATATAATGGTTGAAACGAACCTGCATATATTATTTTAATTTCTTTTGGTTTGCTAATGTTTTGTTTTACCATAAAAGAATTTTCTATCTTTATTCCAAAAGGCATATAAATTATTTTTTCATTTAATCCTGTGTCCTCAAAATATTTTAGTTCTCCTTCAAAAAAACAAATCATTTTTTCTGCATGTTTATAAAAATAAAACATTATTTTTTTTATAATAATATAAATAGGATTTGACTTTGATATAATACCTGAAGTTACATAAACTTCAGGCCATAATTCTGCTATATCAATAAAATATCGTGCTCCAAGTCTTTTGCTGATATGATATGCAATTCCAACTGAAAAAATATGTGTAGATCCAATTATCACATCAGGATAAATGTTATTCTTCAAAAATGCTAATGAAATATTATAGCATTTCAAAGAATAATCTATCATATTTACAAGGCGCCTCCAATTATTTTGAGAGTAATTAAAAGTGTTTATCCAAACAACATTGACACCATCCACTTTCTCTATAAAATATGTCCCTTTAAATTCTTTTACATTATTTTTTGTTAAATGGTTAAAGTTTGAAGTAAAAATATATATATCCATACCTTCTTTTACTAATTCTGCAGCAAGGTTGAAATGCTCTGTCCCACCCGGAGTATCGGGTGTTGACGCATAATGTCTAAAAATAAATATAGTCTTTTTCATGCTTTAAAAACCCAAATTCAGATAAAATAGAAAACTTAGTGTTAGCATGCCCGCCAATATCAATAAACAAACCTGTGCTCTTAAAGGTAATCGGCATAAGGGAGAATCCTTGGGTAGACCGGACCGAATTAGAGCAATAACAGACATAACTTCAATCCTCAGGTATTTCTAGAGAACTACCTTTTGGGGGGAGTCCTTTTCGTATATTGTCCAAGCCATGAAATCCAGTGTATCCTCAGAAAGTCTATCCCAGTTCAGATAGCGTAATGCAAAGTTTCGCGCGGCGATTCTTATGGACTCACGTTCCCGCATAACTTTGTGGATGAATGACTGAAGGGCTTCAACCTCAAGTTTTTCGTCTCCAACAGGAAGTTTGAGGGCAAAAGGTTGAGATTCCTCAATTCGAGGGTCCTCCGCACGGAGTACCACGGGTACTCCCATGAGTAAAAAAGTAGCGACCTTTAAAGAAGGGTCTTGACTCAGTTCTCTAATCTCTAGGTTGAATGACCCAAAGCCAAAGTCTAGCCCTGGAAGCCAATGGCCAAGCAAATTCTCAGGAATCCAGCCCATCGGGTGAATGCGATTCCCAGATGTCTCCCATGATGATGGCACTGAGTCGAACCCAAACAGGAAAATATGTATATTGGGACGGTTTAGCTTTATAATGAATTTGGATATTCTTTCCAGCCCATGCCACTCACTTATTGCCGCCAAAATTCCACTTGCAACTATTTTATTGTCCTTCGCCTCCAAACAAGCTTTCTCAAGAAGCCACTTCCGCGCCTCTGAAGGATCGATTAAATTCAATAATGAAACTCCATTAGGTATAAAACATGTTGCTTCAAGTGGGTAATTATATTTTTTTGAAAAATACATGCACAATTCGGGAGTCACGCAAAATACACCTTTAGCATGCCGTATGGCGAATCGTTCAATCCACTCAGCAAATCTGGCCCGCCATGGGTATCCACGGGCATTGAGTTCTTCATTCCATACAACCAGAAGAAACGAAACTAAAGGTGCCTTAGGAATATTAGTACTCATAACTTCGTACATGGCACCATCCATACTACTTATTAGATAATAAACAGTGTCGATATCTCTCAACTGTTTCCTTTGCGACTTGGTGCCAACTATATTCTCTAATTGCAAATTCGCGTGCTCTTTCACCAGCGCCTTGCAAACTACCTTTTTTAGATATGATCTCTTTCAATCCTTTTGCAATCCCTGAAGGAGATGGTTCAACCTCCCACCCCGCCCCGGTTGAAGCCACTTCCGAAGATACGTTCGTGCCAGGCGTCAACAGACAAGGCAAACCGTGAGCAAGAGCCTCCAAGACCGCCGTCGGATGGCCTTCAAAGCGAGAGGTATGAACAAAGACATCAGCCCCTTTCAGTACTCTCTTCTTTGCTTCTCCGATAATCGGCCCATACAACTCAACAACACCATTAAGTTTTAATCGAGAAATGAGACTCTTCAGATTTGTCATGCCCCCTTTATGATCAGGACCGTAAAGTTTGACCATTGCGGACTCTTTCACCATCACTGATCGAATCAATGAACAGGCTTCGACCAGCAAATCTAAGCCCTTATGATGCGGATCTAATCGTCCAATAAAAACGAATCGTAGTCGATCCGATCTACCGGGACGTGCTACATCTTTCTCTTCAGGTATATCGGTGCCGTTACCCACAATAAAGATGGGGCGGTCCCACCCGCTTGTTTCCCGCGCTTCGCCTTCCGACGTAAAATGCAATGCCAATGCATTACGTACCATACTATTAAAGAAGAGCAAGTTGCCGATTTTCTTTTTAAACCATTTAACTGCCTGCGCGCCCCTTGTCATACCACCACGCGGCGTGATAATATATTTAATTTTAGCATTGCGCAGCTTGTAAGCAATCTTCGCGTGAGCAGGTATATAGGTGTCATGAAATATCACCAGATCAGGCTTTCCAAAGGGTGCCGGAAGATTAATCAAACTACAATGTACATTGTAGTCAAATATGGGGAAACCTAAGTCGTTCGTCGTAAGACCCTTTCCTGAAGTCACAAGAAGGGCTGCTTCCACGTCATCTAAAGAGTTTTGGGCGGAAATTAAGGCGGGCACAGATACGGTAAATCCGGATATTTTATCCCAGATTATCGGGGCTGCGTGCAATAGAATCATGGTCTTTTCTTTTTATTTCAAGTTATAATCGCACTTGCACACGAACGTAATTAAAAACAAACATTACTATTATTTGACACAAAAGACTTAGACAAAATAACATCAAATAACGGTGCCGGCTTAAGGGCAAAGCTGCCAAAGGTATTATCAAGAAACTAATTAAAATTGCTGGGAGGTTATGTCTGGCGCTCAAAATCATGTAGCTGTTTGCTAATACCATTTTATAAAGAAAAAAAATGAAAAATGGAAAGATATGCAATAAAAATATATTACGTTGGGAAATGAACATCAAGAGCCCTAAAATTAAAAATGGCGCTAAAGACATGATGACCAATTCATTAGCAATAGTATAGTATTCGGCGCGGAAGAGCGCTGCACCTACAGTATCAAGTGGAATTTCTACTACAGTAGCTGTAGGGACAAAAGTGCTACCTATAGCATACACTGGGTAACTAAGATATTTTGCATAAGAACTTGTGCTGACCATGGATCGTGTGTTTGCAATCTGTGCACCCATGAAACGGGACTCGAAGTATCTTGTCGGGGTGCTTATACCTCTCTCTATGCTTCCCAGAGAATTCCAGGTAAATATAAAAGCTATACAGATACAACAAAATCCCAATAACCCACGCATCCAGCTTAATCGTAAAGATCCGCGCAATAAGAAAGCTTTTCCTTTGGGCATTCCTATTAGGGCTAAAAAAGCTGCAGAAATAATAATTGCTGCATAAGCAGCGCGAATAAAAAGCAATGCAACTAAACATGATGGAATTATAGTTAAATGCCTTAACCTATACGAACCTCTAAGAATATGCATTAAAGATAAAATAGCTCCTAAACCTAAAAAACATAACAGCATATCTTTATGCTGAGTCGCGGAATAGTATATGAATGCGGGTGAAGTAACGGCTATCACCCCAACGAGCAAAGACAACCAACGCTGAGGGTAACAGATTAGTGCGATCCTATGAAGAAGCGCAACGACCCCTGCTCCTAGAAAGGCATTTGCGATTCTTGCCACCCAAAAGGTTGGGTACGTTAGATACATTAAAATAGCGACAAAAATAGGGTAACCAGAATAACCTCCTCTACTTAAATAAATATAATAGGGGAGTTCCCAGTGCCCTGCACTCCATAATTTAGCCAAACTGATTGAAGTTTCATTGTAATCGAAATCGTCGTTGATGAGGCCACTTTCAAAGGGCACACCGGTGTGATGGGTGAAAACCCAGGCTAATAAAAGCACCGCCCCCATGCGGATAAAAAGAGCGATCCAGAAAAGATGTGCATTTATTCTGGAGGGGTTCAAATCCTTCAAACGATACCAGAGTCTCCTGGCTAGCAGGATGGAGACATAGGATATCAGAATGCCGCTTATTGTGTAAATCAGTATTGTCCCCTGAAGAATTAAACCGGTTACGACAGCGGCAACTGAAATGATGGTGTTTGAAAACAGCCAGTATCTGAAGAATCTCCGCATTTCTTAAAAACCTAAGCAATTGAAATAGTTGACTTGAAAATAAATTTAGGCTTCAACTTGAACTGTAAGACAATGATGTTCCAATGCTTTTGAGCACGTTAATAGCATTAAACGTTATAAACAGCTTCTAATTCTTTCACACTGTTAAGAATGTTGAATGGACTCTTTTCAATAACAGCCAGAGCTTCTGGCTGGGTGACAGCCTTGGCTGCATCCCGCGCCACCATAACAGCCTCCGCCCATTCTGAGGCCGGTTTCGACAAAGATAATCGCCTCACCAGCGGCTTGACCACATCGGCTTCCTCTGTAATGACATCCGAAATAATGCAAGGAAGTCCAGCGGCCTGCGCCTCGAGCAAAACCACAGGTAATCCTTCCCACAGTGAAGGGAATAGAAATACGTCCATGGCACCCAGCATCAAGCGGGGGACGTCGGGTCGAATGCCAGCAAAGATGACACGCTCGTTCAATCCCAATTTTACAATTTTCTGCTCAATCAACGGGCGGAGCGGTCCGTCGCCGACGAGCAGTAAGCGCATCTTTGGTTCGCGTTTGGCGACCTCGGCTGCGATGTCTACCAGAAACGTATGGTTCTTTTGTATGGCAAAACGCCCGATATGTCCAATAACGAAAGCATCAAAGCGGATGCCGAGTTCAGCGCGAACGGTTGCCGGGTCCACGGAATTCCGAAAGGGTTTTAGATCAATACCGTAATAAAGCACGCGAGATTTGAATCTATGCTCTCTTTTCGAGATACCATATGAAGCAAGTGCTGCGTAAGAGCATCCAATAACTTGTGTGGCGGTATAAAACTCAATCATACGAATCAAAAAGATGCAAGCCTTTCTAAAAAATGTCATGTGCTGTTCTGGATAGTCAGCGTGATAGTGCGCAATTCTCGCAGGGATTCTTGCCAAGCGTCCTGTAAAAGTGGCAAGACCAGAAAGGTAGTTCATATGACAATGTAGAAAAATTGGCTTTGTTTTTCTTAGTAATCTTATTAGCCGCAAAATAAAGGGAAAGCACATCAACGAGAATGGAACGTGATAAACAGGAACGCACATCTTGGCGACTTCATCGTCATAACCATTTTGGGCGGGTCTGTTATTTCCAATAAGGCAGATTATGCTCCTCTCTCGTATGATTTCGCTTGTTCTTAGAACGTAAAGAAGCCAAGTTTCTATTCCGCCGCGGCCAAGACTTGAAAAGACGTGGATGATATCTCTCTTCATGGCTGTTGTCCTTCCGTGAAATTAACGACGACAGCTTTGAATTTGCCATTTGGCCCGCGTGGTATGCTTTGCACATAATTGAAGTGAATGTTTACTTGCATCTGTAAGCGCTTGACCAATTGTTCCCTGATTTTTGTTTCAAGATGTTCCTTTGCGACTTGCTCAGAATCTGCTATGACAAGATTGCAGCGATACTGTTCATATCCTTCTTGAACAATCTGCGCCTCTTTGATTCCTTTTAGATCTTTGGCTGCATGAAAGCACAGATACCCAATTTTTCTACCATCTCTGGTCTTTACAAGATCCTCAGACCTTCCCTCAACATATCCCATCGTAGGCCACTGAAGGCCGCACTCGCAATCTGAAGCATAACCAGTTGATTCGGCGCGATCACCTAATTCATATCGAAAAAGAGGCATGCTTTTTCGAACCAAACCAGTTACCAAAACTCTACCTATTTCCCCAGGATTTGCAGGTTTCCCTTGTTGATCTACTATTTCAACAATTCCTACCAATGGGTCTATATGCATTCGACCGCAACCACACTGAAACACCCTATGACAACCTTCTTGGGAACCGTAATAATCGTACAATTTGGAACAAAGGTTGGCCTCAATGGCGGTGCACCAATCTGGGTGAAGTACCTCACAAGAAGCAGCACAAACTCGCTCATATTTTGTGTTTGCACAACAATCTCCCAGAGTCAATGCCAATTGATGAATCCCGGACGCATAGCCGTGAATCATATTTGGTCGAAACCTATTAATAAGATCAGCTATTTTTATGCGATTAGTCGAATTCAAAGAGTAAATGGACAGGTGTATATGACCTGAGAAGATGGGATCACGCCAATATAGTTCTTTTTTATTCGCTGAAGGCGTCATGAAGCCAGACAATTCCATGAGATTGCGAGGATTTCTGGTGCCACATATACGAAGAAACCAAGACCCAAGCACTGCATGCTCAAACCCTTTTTCCCATATAGTAGCCGATAGTTTGAGCGGGGTTCCGCTCGTTCCACTGGTTGTATGAAATTTAGTCAATGGCAACATTGGAGATGGCCAAAATTCAGAATTGTATTCTCTTACTGTTTGCTTCCTTAAGATAGGAAGCTTTGCAAGAAATTCCAATATGTTTTCCTGATTAGAAAGCATCGGAGGATAAATATCAGATCGCTTCTGGTAAAATGGTATTCTATTCCTTGAAAAGTGGTAGATGCGTTTAAAGGCGGAGGCTTGATAGTTCCAGAATTCTTCAGCGGACATCTCCCAGGATTTCTGAACGAGCGAACGATATGGCAAGCCCGCTAAACCTTTAATTCTCAAGTTTAGTCCGACCCTGATTGCCTTCCAATTGATCATTGGTATCTCCTTTTAATTTTCTCAGTGCATGGTGGACGATCCCAAGGCTACCGCCTGTTTGAACAAGTATAGCTAGTAGTAAAGCCATTGCCGCGCCGCGCAGTCCATTGCCGGGGACTAACACTGAGCAGGCAACTGCAGACGTAATTGTTACGACTGCAAATAAGGGCATCTGGATTCTGAAATTCCGCGCCGCTGTCATGGCGTAGCCGAAAAATGATGCAACATAACCGATTCCAGCGGCCGCCATGAGCACAATAAAAACGTCAAGGTTCATTGCGTATTCAGCCCTGTAAAGAAGAGTCAGAATTTCTTTTCCTGCAGCAAGGCTCACCACTATCCCTGCCCCGCCCAGCAAAGCCCCGATGCCCACCAGCTTGAGCAAGAGCTTTCGAAACGCGCCCGCGTTTTGTGCCGCGTAGTATGTGGCTAATCTCGGGCTTGCCGACTGCCCAAGGGCGCCCACTACGGTGTTTCCCGCCACCATCAAATATGCCATGGCTGCAAAGATGCCCAGCTCACGTTCCCCGAGATAACGCTCGATAAAGTATCGGGGAATGTTGGTGTTGAGAGAAATCAGCATCATTACAAACCCCAGAGGCAGCGCAAGCCACGCAAGTCGAACAAGTGTGCTAATGTTCCAGTGCGGGATCAATTCCCCCTCACCCTTGCCCTCTCCCTCCAGGGGAGAGGGAGTGCAGGGGTTTCCCTGTCCCGCCAGGGGCGAGGAATGCTTTAGACTCCCTCTGAGAATCAATGCGCCGCTGCGGACATCGTAGCCGACAAGGATTAATGCCCAGGCAGCCGCCAGCCCCGCAACTCCCCACAGTACACTGCCTGTCAGATAAACCCCGATAGCCAGCGCCGCCAGGGAAAGGGGGCCCTTAATCATCATGGATTTTGCTAGACGGTCCATTCTTTCTCGCTGCTGAAGGAGCCCGTAGAACACATCGCTCACAGACTCGAACGTCTTAGCCAGGCCCACCACCAGGATGACCAGCGCGGTCTCCCGGCGGTATCCTGCCCAGAAGGTGATCCCTGCAATAATAAAGAGCGCGAACAATGTGGTAATAAGCCTTAGGCCCATGTAATCGCCGAAAAGATACTCACGCTTTGCGTCCGTGGCCTGGACGGCTCGCAAATGTAGTTGAGTGAACATGATCACCGGCGCACAAACAGCAAGCCCCAGGGCGAACTGCCCCACCATCACAGGCGATCCGATCTTGGCCAGAACCACCAGCATGCCCCACTGGCAGCCGGCATAAACGACGTTTCCCACAAAAGTCCACGAAAAGTTTTCACGCAGTGATAGTCGCTTTTGTTCTCCTACGGGAACTCGCGCCCCCGTTGCTTCAATCACATCCTCAGGCTCAACCATAGTTGCATGTCCAAATCGCTAATGAACGCTCGATTCATTCATCTTCATTGTTACTCAAGCCAGCCACCTAGGGTGGGCTTAGCCCTTCATAAGCAACGCACGCACTATATTTTGATATTTGGTGGGCACAGCCCACCCTACAGCACTTCTTCCATCATCCCCGCCGCGGGGATCACGACATTTCTGACACCCGCACTTTTACAAAGCTCCTGCACTCGGTGGAGGTCATCGCCGTCGCCCCGGGCAATTGCCACATACAGATCCCTCACGTCGTGCAGCACGGCCAGGGCTTTCAGGTCGCGGCCGCTGCCAAGAATCCTGACCCTGTTGATGATCTTGTTGCGCTTTTCAGGATTGTCGTCAATAAAGCCCACCACCTGGATGTCAGGGCTGTGGCCGAGCTGCATCAGGGCCGCAATACCCCCATGGCCAGCGCCGTAAATGAAGACGCGGCGCACAGGGCGATCAGGGTGTGCCCGGCTCAATATGCTTATGGATTTATCGTATTCCCATTCCCGCACATACCGGGCCGCGACGCGCAGGCCGATCAACAGGAAGGTCACCAGCACAGCATCAATGAGGAAAACCGCACGGGAATGGGCGCGTTCCCCGAACATAAGGCTGAACGCCACGAAAAGAACCGAGCTTATGGCCACCCCGCGGACAATGGCCGCAATGTCCCATATGGTGAAATACCGGATGAGCACGGAATAGAGCCTGTATCGCATAAACATGGCCATGCGGAGCAGGATCAGGACCGGGATGTTGAACATGAAGGCCCAGTAATATCGTTCCGGCAGCGATCCCTCGAACCGCAGCAGCATGGCAGACTGGTAGGAGAAGACCACCAGCAGTGCATCAAAGAGGAACAGGTAGATGGCGGTGCGGCTTTGCCGCAGGTGGCGCATCCCCACCGAGCCGAAGAAGGCGGCCCGGGCGCCCTGGAATATATACTTCACATCCGTCCAGAACGAGCACCGGCGGGCGTAGTCCACGTCGATGGGGAGCTTTTCGGGCAGGATCTTCTCGACGTAGAACTGCTCCGGGTCCACGTCCGGTGGGAACATCTCGTCCTCGTTGCGGCCCAGGATCTGGTTGGGGCCGAGGATGCCCGGACGGATCTTGAGGATCTCCTCCCATTGATCCCTGTAATAGCGAACAAACTTCGGGTCCTCGGGCCGGGGCCCAACGATGCTCATATCCCCCCGGAGCACGTTGTAGAACTGGGGAAGCTCGTTGAGCTTGAATCGCCGCAGGAAGCGGCCCACATCGGTCACCCGCACGTCGTATTTAGGGGAGATGCTCTGGGAGACGGCGTCCGCTTTTTCAGTCATGGTGCGGAACTTGTACATTTTGAAAATTTTCCCACCGCGGCCCACGCGGGTGCAGGGATAGAAGACCGGGCCGCGGGAGTCCAGCTTGATGAGGATAGCGATCAGGAGATAGAGCGGAGACAGCATGAGCAGGGCCAGGATCGAAATCGTGATGTCAAAAGTTCGCTTGACCACGACTTATGTCTCCCTGATTCAGGGCATTGGTTCTTACGGGCGGGGTTGAAACACGCCCCTACATCTCTCTGTGGCATGGCCGTCCCGGCCATGATTATTCACGGGCGAGACGCCCGTGCCACGCCCGGGTTCTTATTACGGGGCCATCTTTCTCAACTCGTTGGCTTTTTGAGCCTCTCCCATCCGCTCATATATCCTCGCCAGATGCTCATAGGGCTGTGTCTGGCGGGGATAGAGGGACCTGGCCGCTTCCAGAAGGCTAATGGCCTGGATGGGCCGGTCCATCTGCTCGTAGGCCAGGGCTGCTCCCAGGCGCGCCCAGTAGTGCAGCGGGTTGCGATAGAGGCAGAGCTCAAAGTAACCGGCTGCGGCCGGGTAGTCCTTCAGCGCCAGGTGAATCTCGCCCATGCGGAGCAGTGCGTCCTCGTCTGAGCCGTGGCGTGCCAGTGCCATCTTCAACACACTTATTGCTTCCCGATACTTCCCCTGTTTCTGGTAAATGCGCGCGGCCTCGGCGCGATATTGTTCGGAGTTGTACTGATGGGAAGCGGCCTTGAGAAAATACTTGATAGCCTCGACCTCCCGCCCCATGGCCTCGAGGCTGTATGCCATTCCCGCGTAAGGGATGGGGTTATCGGATTTCAGTTTTCTGGCCTTCTGGAACATTGCCACGGCCAGGTTAAAGCGCCGGGCGTATCGGTGATAGTAATCCCCCAGCCAAATGTATGGTGCATGATGATCTGGATAGACAAGCATAGCCTTGCGGAATGTGAGTTCCGCCGCGGCCGGGTCGCCCTGGTCCAGTTGTATTTGCGCGATGCGATGATAGACACTCACCGAGTGGCTTGGTAACTCAATCGCCCTTCGGTACGCCGCAATGGCCTTGTCCATAATGCCCATTTCCCGGTAGAGGTCTCCCAGTGCCTCGGGGAGCAAGGGGCTGTCAGGCAACATCTCCGCAGCCTGCTGCAGATACTTAAGGGCAATTTTCAACCGGTTCCACGAGCGCGCCACGCCGGCGGCGTAAACGTACAGGAGAGGAGCCTGGACAGGCTCCCGGGCGACGGCGTCCTCAATGCCTTTCAGGACCGCATCCCGCTCCCGCTCCGAGAGGGAATCGTCGAGAATGAAGGGGTTCCGCCTGGCAACGAGCCTTGAGAACCATCGCAGCACAGGCTGACGCCTCTCCTGGAGGAGCCTCTGGCGATTGGCATCGGCCTCGGCCATGGCAGCGAGCAGTGCTTTAACTTCTTCAGATGGCTCGTTAATTTCGCGCGAGAACGATAAGGAATCCTGTCCTGCCTCGGGGAGAGGCGCAGCGGCTGAAGAAGTTGTGCCTCGATTTTCTTGCAGGGCCGGGCTTGCTGAGGCCACCAGAGGAAACTTCCCCGTTGGTTCAGGTTGTTTTTGTGCCGGCAATGTCCCTTCCAGAATTTCCGGGCCTCTTTCAATTGTTTTCATAAAGAATTCATTGGTGAGCTCCAGCATTTTCTCCCTTGACGTATCGGTCCGGAGAAAATCAAGATTTTTTGGATTCCTCTCCACAGTCAGGGCCGAGAATTTTCTCAAAAGCGGCAATGCTCGCTCCCAATCCGCCTCATATCGGTATAGAGCTATGATATATTGAAGGATACGCGCATTTTTCGGTGCCATGGCCAGGGCACCATCAAAGTATTTCTGCTTGGCCTCCGATGAGACGGGGCGATAGCGGCTCAATGCGATGAGCAGATACCCCATAAGCAGGCGGTTTTGTGCCTCCGCTGGGCTGAGGTGCATTGCACGAATGAAGTATGTCGCTGCCTCTCTCGCCGATTCCAGTACTTTCTGCTGTCGGCCCTCACGCAGGTGATCGAACACTTCTTTGATTCGGATACGCCCCAGCATTGACAAGCTGCTTGAATCATGGGGGTTCAGCTCCAGGGCATTCTGAAACAAGGGAACCGCCCCCATGAGCAGTGTCGAGGAGCCATGATCCACGGATTCCGCTTGCTGGTATGAATCCATTCCCATTGAGAACTGTATATCCCACAGAAAAAGGCTCACCACGCCGTAGCCCACGTAAATCATGCCTGCAAGGCCCGCCGCCCAGGCTATTCTTTTTGCGATCTGGCGATGCTTCATCTGCCGTAACTTTCTTTTATTTTCAGAGTGCTCAGCCCGTATCCCATTGCCAGAATTGCGGTGAACAACAGCGCATTGGACGGGATATGCAGGTTGAAGTCGAAAAAGCTGTGCACCAGCATGCTGAGCAGAGCAGCAAAACACCCCAGAATGATGGTGCTATTGTCCGGCCGACGTGATTGTGGTTTGAGTTCTTGGCTGAGCATGCCCCGCATCATGACCGCGCCGACCAGCCCGATAATCCCGGCCATCAGGGCGAAACCCACCACCCCGCCCTCTGATAACAACTGCAAGTAGTCATTCTCTGTGTGAGTAAACATTACATCGGAGGAGAAGCTTTGATACGCCGGATATACATAAGGAAATGTCCCCATTCCCGTACCCACCAGAGGATAATCCCGGACAATTCCAATGGTGTCGCGCATGACCTGGAGCTTGGTCTGTCGGGAGACATCCCGGAGCGTCAGCATCTCCTCCACCACCGGCTCGGCCCCCAGCCACACGGCAAAGAGCAAGATAAGCCAGCACACTGTAAGTACCGGAAACAGAAGGTTCCGTGCAGGAACAGAGGCCGATGCCTCTTTCCTTTTGATCACATGCCTCAGTGCAACGAGATAAGCGATGTTGAGCAGCGAAAGGATGAGCGTCAGCATTCCGCCACGGGACAGTGAGAAGAGCACGGAGACCGCCATAACCACCACGGAGAAGAGGATCAACCCATTGGCTGGAGATTTAATCGAGGTCAACCGCTGCCTCCATCCTTTTTTCCGATGAGTGTCTCCTGATTGCTCCATGCGAAAGAGAAAATATCCCAATCCCAGGCAAATGGTCATCTCCATGTAGCCGGCATAGTGGTTCTCGTTGACAAATGAGCCCATAAAGCGCTTGTGCGCGGAATCCCTGAGCCAGTAGATTTTGTCCGCTCCGCCTAATCGCTGAAGTAACGCCAACCCGGCCGTCGCAGCTCCTAGAAAGATTAAGATGCGGGCCATCTGGCGGAAACGACTTCCACGCCGGAAATGCGCAATAATCAGCCAAAAGAACACCACATATATCCCGGTCTTGAACCATTCGATGGCCGTAGCATGTGTATTTAGTGTTATAGGTGCATAGGGTGATGTAGCTTTCACTATTTCCTGGGTCTCGTTGGCCATAGCATCAGTCCCGAATAAGGAATAAATTTTCGGTGCATCCAGGACATACTGCCGCAGTTCCCATGTTTGCGGGGAGAGCTTTTCCAGCCATGACAAGGGAATGGGAAGCATCTGGAGTCCCATATATGCCAGAAACAAGCCCATAAGAACTGCCAGGCTAATAACCTCAGCCGTGCCTGTTCTCTTCTTTTTCAGCTCGGGAACCTCAACTTCCGGCATTCGGGAGCAGAGGCGCCAGCCCAGGGAGAAAGCTCCCAGCGCCAGAATCAGCAACTCCAACATGGTTAGAGACCAAAACTCCACGCACCCGAATGCCAGCGGGGCAAAGATGAGTACAGTGGCCACGCCAAATCTAATAGTATTATTCAGGGTCCGTTCCGACATTCCGCTCTAAATATCAGTAGTATGGAAAATTTCAATAAGCTTGGCTCTGTCTTTTACCCGATATAAATTTTTTCCCGCGGCAGCTCAATGCAGGCCAGTGGGCCTCCATAGCCTGCTCCGGTGTCCATTCCAATGCGCTTCCTTCCCAGGAGGGGGGAAGCCATGGGATAATGACCGTAGACCAGCTTCTTTCCGTTATATCCTATGTCCGGATCCTCCGGCCGGGTGCGGATCCACACAATATTCTCAAGGGATTGTTGCTCCAGGGGAACGTCCGAAACCAGCCCGCCGTGGACGAACACATAGTCTTCCGTTTCCAGGAAGGGCAGCAAGGATGTGAAAAAATGCAGGTGTGCATCGGGAATCTGCAAGGTTCCATTGGAATTTCGGTAACTGGCCAGGGTAAAGGCACCTCCGTTATTGATGAATATGGACATTTCCTGCCCTCTCAGATAATTCAGGAACATAAGCTCATGGTTGCCCATCAAGCAGCATATATTGCGAAGGTGCGATCGAAGATGAAGGATGAAGTCCACGGTGCCGCGAGAGTCCGGCCCCCGGTCGATATAATCGCCCAATAGCACCAGGGTATCGTGTTCTACATCGAGGTCGATCATACGCATCACACGCTGGAAGCGTTCTATGTGGCCGTGTATATCTCCGATGGCGAAGATCCGGCCCGCTCGCTCAGTCGTATCTGTAATAGTAGTAGTACTTGTAATAGTCATAGCCGCTCTTCTTCACATCAAGGTCATTAATAACCACCCCCAGGATGGGCGTATGGGTCATTTCCAGCTGCTCCTTTGCCCGCTTGACCATATCCCTGTTCGTCCAGCCCGCGCGGATCACGAGCACCACCCCGTCCACTATGGATGCCAAAATGGTGGCATCCGCCACAGGCCCTACGGGTGGAGAATCGATGATAATCCTGTCGTAATTGTTTCGGAGAACACCCAACAAATCCTCCATACGTCTCGAGGACAGCATCTCGGACGAATTGGATGATACGGGACCGCTGCACATTACATGAAGATTCGGTATGGAAGTATTCTGGATGTTCTTCAGGATGTTCTTCTCCACCTGGGGGGCCGGCTGGTCGAAGAGGATGTCTTCAGGGAATACCGCGCAATCTCGCTCCACCACTGCGCGGGGCATCTCACGGAACTTAAACTTTCCCCCTAAGAGAGAACAAAGCTGATGGATTGTCTCCCGGATTTGCAGGCGAAGCGGCCCTGCCATATCTTCCGGTTTAATGAACCCTGAGCTGATGAGAACCTGGCCCAGCCGCTGAAAGCTGTTCTGCTGAATCCGCAGGGCTTCCATAGCCTGCTCCTTGGTCAGCTTCCCGCTGCGGACCAGCAGGTTCCCCAGCCGATCCTCTGATTTCCTTCCCCTATGGTTCACGTCTATGACTTTTCCATCGCATAAGGTCAGTACTATTTCCTCTTTGGCCATCTCAACCGTAAGATGTCCTGTCTTGCCCTGGATGGCCATAATCCGAAGCAAGTCGGATGGAGAAGCCCCATCAAGACTCCCCCCCTTACTCAGGTTTAACTCGTAGGAGCGAACCAGAGCCACCGAGAGCCCCCGATCACCATCCAGCTCGAAGAGCTTGTGAATCACCGGAATACGCATGTCCGCATCCACCAGCAGCACCTTCTTCCCCTCCTGGGCCATGGTGATAGCCAGGTTGCATGCTGTGGTGGTTTTGCCTTCCTGGCGAACGCTGCTGGTTATCAGGATCGCCCTTGGCTGCTTATCCAGGCTGCTTAAATGAAGGTTCGTCCTAAGACCTTTATAGGCCTCCACGACCGGCGATCTGGGATCCGCAGCATTGATCAGAGGAATCTCGGACTGCTGCTTTTTACTGCCCATCGGGCTTTCTCCTCTATATGGTAAGTAGGCACCACTGCCAGCACCATAAGCCCCAGGTGATGCATCGCGTCCTCAGGCGTCTTGATGGTGTTATCCAGGTATTCAATGAAGAACGCGAGACCAATGCCGGAGAAAAGCCCAAAGATGAGAGACAGGAGGAGGTTCAGCTTCTTCCGCGGCTTGATGGGCTTCAATGGCACCTCTGCACGGTCTACGATCTGGACGTTGCTGAAGCGCATGCTGTCCATGCTTAGGTCTGTCTCCTTGAGGCGCTTTAGCAGCACGTCATACATCTGACGGTTGGTCTCCACCTCGCGCTGCAGAACTCCCAGCTGGATGGCGTCCTGGTAAAACCTCTGGGATTCTTGCTTCTGTTTCTCCAGCGCATTATGGAGGGATCGCTCACGAGCCAACGATATCTCGTATTCTTTTTTCAAAGAGGAGGCGATTCTCCTGACCTCCTCCCGGAGTCGCTTCTTGACGGCCTTGAGCTCCTCCCTTGCCCCGATCATCTTGGGATGTTTTTCGCCGTATTTTCTTGATAGTTCGGCGAGGCTCTGAAGCAATCGGGCCTCGCTGCCCAGGAGCGATTGGATTACCGGGTTACTCATCAGTTCAGGGGCTGCATCCAGGGAACCGGAGCGCATTGCCTCCTGTACCTGCTGGTAGCGTGCGTAGGCTTCCATCCTCTGGTTCTCTGCACGCATTAACGCAAGGTTTACCTCGCTGAGCTTGTTGATGGTGATGTTCTGCCGGTCTTCCATGGATATGATGTTATGTTTCTCCTTGTAAGCCTGGTGGGCCTGCTCCGATCGCTCCAGGAGTTTGCGCTGTTCATCGATCTTGCGGTTGAGCCAGTCAGAGGCCTGCTGTGAGACATTCATTTTCAGGTCCAGGTTGAAGTCGATGTAACCCTGGGCCACAGAGTTGGCAGCTCGGGCCGCCAGAACGCGATCTGTAGCATCGAAGTTAACCTTCACCATTCGGCTGTTCCTCACAGGCTCGATGTGAATCCGCCCGATAACCCTGTCCACCAACTCTTCTTCCCATGCCAGATCCTCGCTTTGACCCGGGTAAGCCTCACCATTCGGTGTGTTATGGGTTGAGGAAAAAACGGCCGCCAGTGCCTGCCGGACCTGGCCCAGCAGGCTCTCATGGCCCCTGGGGTTGAACTCCTCGCTGTTTCGCAGGTTCGCCCGCTCGATGACGGCTTTGGCAATGGAGCGGCTCTTGATGATCTGGTACTGGGTTTGATAGAAATCGGTCCCGGAGGCATCCATAGCCATAACTTCCTGGAAGGAGACCACGTTTGGATTCTCCTTCTCTATGAGGAGCATGGCAGTTGCCCGGAAGACCGGGGTCATGTGAAATGTGAATATGGCCGCAACTGCGGTGACCACTACCAGTGAGGTGATAATTATCCCCTGCCGCTTCCGCAGGACTCGTAAGTAATCCCGCAAATGAACCTCAGGCATAGGCTCGAATGGTTCTCTTTCCATTGAATGTCTCCGAAAGGAAACTATTAACCCCCGTAGTGAGAAATTAACTCAAATGTAGATGGCCCTCTTGCCGCTACCACCAACTCAACGGCACAACGATGATGTCATCGGGCTTCACCAAATCATTCATTTTCGCAGGGATTTGCGCGGCCACTTCCTTTGCCTTGCGCGTAATTTTCATTCTTCCCTTGGATGCCTTCTGTGTGAAGCCTCCGGCCATGGCGATAGCCTGGAGAACGGTCAATCCTTCTTCATATACGTATCGCCCGGGCTTTCCCACCTCTCCTTCCACAAAGAAATAGAGCGCTTCGGGCACGAAAATCGTATCCCCCGGCTTGAGGAGGATGTTCTGGGTCATGTCCCCTTCCCGCATCTTTCGCATATTGAGGACGATGACATCTTGCTTCCCGGCTTCCTCCAGGGTCGTGGGATTATGTTTCTTTTGGCCTTGAGCCGGCCGAATAACGTATATTTCATTGCCTGCCTTGTCCGAAACTCCGCCCGCCCAGGAGATCACTTCGGCCAGGTGCGTTGGGCCCTTCAGGTAAAAAGCTCCCGGTCCCCGGCCCCTGCCGTATCCCCCAACTTCGCCCAGGATGAAGACCTTTTTGCTCCTGTACTCCTTGATGCTTACCATGACATACGGGTCCTTCAGATAACCGTTTTTCAGGCGCCGGGTGATTTCCTTCTTGACCTCTTCGACGGTGAAACCTTTCGCTTGCATGCTCCCTATGAGCGGATAGGGGAATGTCCCATCGTCGGAGACGGTCACTTCCTGGGTGAGATCCTCCTCGCCGTATACCTGGATTTGCAGCACATCCTCGGGGCCAAGGCGGTATTCCTCAGGAACCTGGGCAAAGACGAACACTCCAGCGGCCAACCAAAATATTCCAAGCAAGTATGAACTTTTGCATATGTGCTGAAAAAAATGTGATTTCAACAGGGCGAATCTCACGATCTATTACTCTTAAATACTTGCCTTGATATAAAAAAGCCCCACATGGCGATCATAGTCGAAGACGTCGAACTCGGAGTCTCTGGTGCCAAATCTGTATTCCAGCCCAACCCCGAGCCAGTCCTGGATCTGATAACCCATAGAGGCATGCGCGTTCCAAAGATAGTCTTTGCGGCGCGCGCGTTTGGTGTCGATGACGCTGAAGTTGTTATATGAATTTCGGGAGTAGCCACCGCCCGCTCTCCCGGAAATCTTGGACGTGAATTTATGCTCAATCCACGCCCCACCGCCAGTGGAGGTGTAATAATCTGTGCCGTAAAAATCCGACTCAATTATGTGCCGAAAAGCCGAGAGTCCCACAGCGGTGAACTCGGTATAATGCGCTTCCAGCTCCGTGGACAGAATGAAGGTGTTTTTGTCCTCCCGCTCCTCCTCCTCGAAATTCTTCCAGGTATAACCGCCTTTCAGCGTGCCTCTTATAATGCCTGTGGGCTCCCATGTGAGACCAGCCAGCACCGAGTTGAAGGTGTTGTTGGATTCCTCATGCTCTGGATAGTCCACAACGCCGTAATTGTATTCAATCAGAGCTGACGTGAGTGGCCGAAAGCGGTAGAACAGAATGCCACCGAACACGTGCTTGTCAAAGTTTGAATATTCCCGCTCCTCCTGGTCATACCTGAAATAAGTGTTCTCATATTGGATCTGCGCTTTCCAGACATCAGCGAACCTGTATGCAAGCTCGGCGGTGGCAACGTTGCGGTCATAAAGCTCCTTTTGCGGATACTCCGGGTCCTGCCTGGGGACGTAGGCCCGATTGTAAAAGTTGTAGAGCTTTGCCTCCAGTCCCATGGGAGAGAAAAAACCTGCTCGAATGTTAGCCTCCTGATCCACCCTGTTCTCGTCATCATTGGAGGCGTATGCATAGCCTTGAGCCTTATAGCCGAGCTCGATCTGGTGGCGGGCCAGGATCCCCATCTTCAGGTCAAGTGCAGCCTCGATCAGGGAAATATAATCCTCCTCTTTGTCCTTTTCCCGGATAAAAATATTGCTGTCGTACATTCCGCTGTAAGTAATGGATGGGCTTGCCTCAACAGGGCCCAACCGGATGGCGTGGGCTCTTTCCACTACCAGCTCAAGAATAGCCGTTGCCATCAGCAGAGCGATCACCCAACGTAGCTTGCCCTCAAGTGAATCCAACCCGCGCACTCTCATAATCCCTCCTTTCAGAATGCCTGACACAAGCGATATTAAGCATCCAAAACATGCAATCCAGAATGCCTACAGGAATATAAGTTTCACAAAAGTAAATCTTCCCTAAAAGGGCCCCGCACTTGGAAACAGATATTCAGGATTGGCTGAGCGCTCACCAAGCATAGCTCCAAAGCACGATCATTCCTCTCGCCTTGTGGGCACATTTAAAATCAGGGTGGCCCCGGGGGCGTAAATGGTGGTCCCGGGGGAATCGCAGGCGGTGGTCCAGGAACCCAAGATGGCGGCCCCGGAACAGTTGGGCTGGCTGCACGTCCACCGTCACCGCCAGCACCAACCCCTCCAGCAGTTCGCGAGGGAGGCCCTAGCAATATAATTGGGGGTGCGGGCGGCATATATGCATACTCCTCCGGCCTGGGGAATCCTGCGGCTCCAAGGCCGTTCTGGACATCCCCCAGCGATGCGCCAGCCGGCATGGCGGTATTCGCCACATCCAGGGGGTTGCCACCTGCCAGGATGGCCTGGACCATTACGCATACGACGTCCACCCCCGCCTTGATGGCTGCCTCCACCACCACAAGAATGTCTGGAACAACCTCCAATGCCTCAGCCATGATCTCGTGGCATGTCTTTCCCTCCTCCTTGGCCTTGACGATGGCCTCTCGCAGGCTCATACCGTCGTCAACGTCATCCTTGATGGCGGCCAACGATGGAGCGGGATTCATAATGAACCCGATGCAGACAGCAATGGCAATAAAGGCGGTTAGGATTTGATTTTTCATCTCACCCTCCATAAAAGGGGCTATCTTTGGTAAAGAGAGTAGTTAACATTTAGTAGCGTAATAAAGCCCCTTTTTATTTATTTTCATTCGAATAAAATTTTGGATAAATCTTTTTAATGCAATCGGGACAGATAGAATGAGTAATGCGTGCATAATGCGCGTTTGAGTGCTCATTGGTGTATTCTTCGCGCTGTCGCCAGGAGCCTTTGTCGTCGCGGATTTTTTTGCATGAGGGACAGATGTGCAGAATGCTGCTTGTTTTTATATCCTTAATCATCCTTAATCATCAAATCCACCTTCAAGGGAAGTCAGTCCTTCACGTAGGGCAAATTTGGTGAGTTCGGCTATGTTGCGAACGCCAAGCTTATTCATAAGCTGCAATTTATGTGTCTCAACGGTTTTCACATTTACTTTAAGGGCTGAAGCTATTTGCTTTGCTGTTTTTCCTTCAACAAGAAGCTTTAACACCTCATGTTCTTTAGGGGTCAAGAAAGAGAAAGGCACGTAATCCTTTCTCGACACAATTCCAACGAATTCTTGAACAACAATAGTCATTATCTCAGGGCTGAGATATATTTTCTGCGCAAACACATCTCGGATGGCTTGACATAGTTCCCCGAAAGAACAATTTCTTATCAAAAAACCTGATGCACCAGCCTTGAGCATTCCAGACACCGATCGTCTGTCGGTATGCATTGATAAGGCAACTACTTTGATGTCGGGGAATTTAGAAATAATCCGGCGAGTGGCATCAATGCCGTTCAATTCGGGCAATGCACAGCCCATTATCACAACGTCAGGTTTCAGCTCCTCTACCAATTTCACCGCTGTTGATCCGTCCTCTGCCTCGGCAATTATTTCCATATCATCATTTCTTTTTTCAAAGGATATGCGAAGTGTTTCGCGTAAAATTTTATTACTTTCAGCTAGGAGAATCCTTATGCTCATGTGGTTTTCTCCATCTGCTCCATGACTATCTCAGCTTGCTTTAAAAACGCACCCAAGATAATTTATATTTCTTGGCCTGTGTCAGATTCGTACTCAAGTTGCCCCTTAAAAAGAGAGAAGCACCGAAAAAATGGAACAGATTTTTCGATTACACCTCTCAAAAGAATAATGCAATCGCAGAATATGTGATTTTTACCATTAAAAAAATTGATTTTTATATCACAAAATGAATGAGATAAAATTAAAAAAACTGATGTTTATATCGCAAAATGGATGAGATAAAAGAAAGAGGCGAGGATGTTTTCTAAATCTCTGCGGTTAGATTTCAGAGGATGTGAGTCCTTCTCGAATAGCATATTTGGTGAGATCAACTATGCTGTGAAGATCAAGCTTTGTCATAATTTGGGCGCGGTGTGTGTTGACAGTATTCACACTCACGTGGAGGGATGAGGCGATTTGCTTTACGCTCTTCCCTTCAGCCAGAAGCTGGAGGACCTCGCGCTCCCTGGGTGTCAGGAGTGAAAAAGCTGATTTTTTATCCTTTGAGACCTGACGTGCATAGTCTTCAACCACGACATCGGTTATCTTAGTGCTCAGATATATTCGGTTTGCAACCACGGCACGGATACCATGGGCCAATTCTTCAAAGGCGGAATCCTTTATCAAATAACCCGAGGCTCCAACCCTGAGCATACCCTTCACCATGTGCTGGTCAGAATACATTGACAGGGCGATTACCTTGACGCTTGGGAGTTCGGAGATAATCTTCCGAGTGGATTCAATGCCATTCAAATCTGGCATAGCAATATCCATGATAACAACATCTGGCGTCAATTCCCGAGTTAGCTTCACTGTCATTCGACCGGTCTCCGCCTCACCAACCACTTCCATGTCGTTCTGCTTTTCCAATAAGGAGCGTAAGCCTTCTCGCATGATCTTGTGGTCATCAGCCACAAGAATTCTTATTGGCATTTCTCTCTCCCTCGAAAATTTTAATTTTCATGATTCGTTGTGGCCCAAAGGGCTATGGGGAACTCCTTTTCTTTTTCAGGGTTTTTACATTGCGCCTCAGTTGCGCCGCCAGGATAACCTTGGTTCCTCGGCCCGATTCAGATTCAATTTCGCAGTGTCCACCGAAATGTTTCAATCGCTCGTGGATGCTGAAAAGACCAAACCCGCCTGTTTTGCTCAAATGAGAGCCCGCTTCGGTGATATTAAATCCAACTCCATTGTCTTCAACAATGACTCGAATGTCAAGATTATCTTTTTGAATGGTTACCTTTGCACTGCTTGCTTGGGAGTGCTTGACAACATTTAGCAGAAGCTCACGCGTTGCCTGGAAGAGAATTACTTGAATATCATCAGACAAAGGTTTTGGCTCCCTATCATTCTCAAATTTAGTTGGTATACCATACTGTTTCTGGATGTGTTCTGCGAGCCATTCAATTGCTGTCTCAAAACCCAACTCGTATAGTACAGGAGGACTTAGTTCCAGAGTTAATGACCGAGTGTCCTGAATTGATTGATCTATCATTTCTCTGATTTCCTGCAAAGGCCTGACAAGTTCAGTGGAAGATGCAAATTCTCCTAAAACTCCTAATTTGATTTTTGCCGTGGCCAGGACCTGGCCGATTCCTTCATGCAATACCAATGCGAGGCGCCGCCTTTCCCGCTCCTCTGCCAATGACAATTCGGATGCCAGAGACTGGAGTTGCTTCTGATAGTTGATAATTTTTTTCTCTGCCTGCTTGCGTTCGGTAATATCCTGACCGATGCACAGCAAGCATAATTCGCTTCCAATGTCAATTAGTTCTGCTGAGTAATGAAAACAACGTTTGTCGCCTGATTTTGTATATAAATTGATTTCCATGTTGCGGATATTTTTCTTCTCCATTACAGCCTTTTTAAATAGATCGCATTCAGCATGATTGCCCCATATGTTCAATTCAAGAGAAGTGTGATCGATTACTTCATCCCGAGAATAGCCAAAATTCTTCAAAAAACTTTCGTTAACATCAATGAACCGCCCATCTTTCAAGTGGGTAATGTTGATAGATAAGGGACTTGCATGGAATGCTTTGTAAAACAACTCCTCGGCCTTTTTACGTCTGGTTACATCCTGAATTGTAGTCCGAATTCCGACAAACCGTCCTTCCTCGTTCTTGAGGAGCCGATTTTCGACCAGCACCGGCACCTCAGTTCCGCCTTTCCGCCTAAAGGTGCGCTCGTAAGCTTTATCAGGTGGCATGACACCCGCTTTCTTGGCTTTGAACGTCTGTTGAGATTTCTCACTCTCCACTATGAATTCCCACACGTGCCGGCCCAGCATCTCCTCTTCAGTATAGCCTAGCATATCCAGCTCAGTGCGGTTGACCTGGATGATACGCCCCTCGATATCGAGCTCATGGTAGCCTATTGGTGCATCATCAAACAAATCCCGGAATCTCTTTTCACTTTCGCGAAGTGCCTCCTCAGCCCGCTTTCGGTCAATGATATCGCGGGCAACAATTTGCACCGCTGGTTTGCCTTTGTAGTTAAAGGGAATCGCCGCTACCTCGACATCCAAAATGGTTCCATTGAGCCGGATAAACTTTTCTTCAATGAAAGGAGCTCTCGTTCTTTTTTCTAATACCTGCAGAACCCGTTTCTTTACGATTTCCCGATAGTCAGGGTGCACAATATCAAGTATCTGTTTTCCAATTAGTTCTTCGGCGTTCGTTGCTCCCATAAGTTTCACTCCCGCGGTGTTTGCAAAAACCACTTTGCCTTCTGCATGAATACAAATTCCGTCGGGAGATAGTTCTACAAGATGCCGATAGCGCTCTTCGCTTTCCTGGAGCGCTTGCTCCGTTTGCTTGCGCTCGGTAAGTTCCCGTTCAAGCTGTCTGTTAGCTTCTTTCAGTTCGGCAGTCCGCTCTTTCACCAACTCCTCAAGATGATAGCGATGTTTCCTCAACTCATCTTCCGCGCGCTTTCGCTCGGTGATATCTCTTAGGAAGTTCAACGTGGCAGGCCTGCCCTCCCAGGTAATCGTTACCCCTCCGGTCTCAATCCACCGGATCTTCCCATTTTTATCAATCACCCTTAATACATATATTTCGGGAACCTTTTCATCTTTGAGCCTTCTCAGATGGTATGCCATAGCCATTTTTCGATCATCGGGGTAGACAAACTCCATGAAAGGCCTGGAGGTTAATTCATCTATTGAATAGCCCGAAAAATAACTCGCTCCGCGATTGGCAAATCTAAGCATGCCATCCTGGATCACTACAATGCCATCATGGGCGTTTTCAACCACCAGGCGGTACTTCTCTTTTGACTCTAGAAGTGCCTCCATCGCCAGCTTGCGGTCCGTGATGTCGGTATCCGTTCCCAACATCCGATACGGCTTTCCATTTGCGTCCCGGATCGCGATGCCCCGAGCAAGAAACCAGCGTATACTCCCATCTTTGTGCAGCATCCGGTGTGGAATTTCGTATAAAGGCGTCAACCCTTCAAGATAAGCCTTTACTTCAGCCATCACTCGTTCAGTGTCATCGGGATGCATGAGCTTAACCCAATCATCCGTATGGTTCTGTATTTCATGATCCGCATAGCCCAGCATGGCTTTCAAGATGGGATCGAGATATATTTCGTTGATGTTGATGTTCCAATCCCACACCCCTACCTGGCCTGCACTAGTGGCTAGCTTATATCGTTTTTCCTTCTCCCGCAGCGCCTCCTCGGCACATTTGCAGTCGGTTTTTATTGATTCAATTTCCGCAACCCGCTGGCGCAATTCTACCAATTCTTTTATGAGTTGCTCTTTTGTTTTATCTTTATCTTTCATCCTTAATGAGCCCAAAATTAATCAGCAATTTTGCTCCCGGTTTCGTCAATAGCCTCATGACAAACTCTGATATGCTATCGAAACCAAATCTTCCAAAAAAATTCTGACATTAATCTTTATTATCCTGAATCCAGAGTGAATGGTTTGTGAATATGAAATTTTGTAACACTTTAGCGCTTTGAAAAAAGCTCTTTGAAAACTGAATAAAGA
>CAZTAS010000022.1:33761-40840 GCA_964611635.1 uncultured Thermodesulfobacteriota bacterium | reverse complement strand
CTGTGAGCCTTTTCGAATGCCTCCACGGCGTCTTTCTGTTGCCCCATGGATTGATAAAAAAAGCCCAGGTTGAAATGGAGCGTCGGGTCGTCGGGTCGTAATTCAATGGCCTTTTTGTAATGGACGACCGCCTCCGGATACCGCTTCAGCTCCCCGTATGCCAGTCCCATATTGGCATATATCACGCCATCCCTGGGATCCAACTTCAGCATTTGATCATAAATGCGGATGGCGTTTTTATAGTCCTTGCGGGCCAAGTAATGATCGCTCAGAAGCCGCAGAATATCCATGCGCCGTGGATCGATCTGGGCGGCATCTTCATATAGTGCCAAAGCGCTGACAATGTCGTTTTTCTTTTCATATAGATTGCCAAGACGAAGGCGAATGGAGATGTCATCGCGGAGGTAATCCAGGGCTTTCTTATAGCTCTCAATGGCCTGCTCCGAACTATTTATTTTCTCGAAGCAGACACCCAGTTTCTCAAGAATTCGTCCATCTGTCGGCCTGAGCCTTGAGAGAGCCTGATAGAGTTCAATGGCACGGTCAATGCGACCTGCATTGTAATAATTATCGGCAAGGAATCTGAGAGCATCCTGGTCATTGGATACTGCCTGTAGCACCTGCTCGTAAACCTGAGTGGCCTGGTCGGTATCCCCTTTCTTTTGGAAGGCGCGAGCCAGCATGATTAGAAACCGTACATCCCGGGGAAAAAGCTCTATTGCCTTCTGGTAATACCGAATCTTTTCATCCACATTCCGGATCAATTCACCTCGCTCCAGCCACTCGGATGCGGAAAGCTTTACTTGCAAGAATACGGTGCCCAGTAATCGCCGTCCCTTTAAAACCTGTATGGGGCGTCTCATGCTGGAGAGTTTGTTGGGGTTGATGTCTAAGGCGGCGATGAGAGAGCTGACGTCCAGCTCCAAGCCCATGTCGTTTTCAGTCCCGACATCCAGGAGATCCACGCGAATGCCGTGCTGGATCAGTTGGTTGGTCTCCACGCTCTGAATTTTGATGACATCACTGGAAGAGATGGTCAAGGTACCACCGCTGGCCAGGCTTAATTCCCGTCCGTTTTTCCGGATCACTAGATGCTTCATCTGTAAATTCCCTTCCAGCAAGTCAGGTATAGTTTGAACCACCTGTATCCCCTCGCGGAGCCAGCGCTCCACATCCTCTCCAAAGCTGCGCTGGAACAAAACTCCCAGGATGAAAAAAAACAAAGCCTTAAAGAACAGGGCAAACCCTCGTCCTCGCTTGCCTGTATGTTGTTCCCTAATGCGAATGCGCCGATCACTCCGGTAATTCACGGATTGGGTCACCTCTCGCCCGGGAGATCGAAACAGATTCGGGAGCGGGGAAACCGCGCCCGTATCTCAGATCCTATTGATCTCAAAGGACAGGAAGAATTTTTCCAGTTTTGAAGGATCCTGGACGGTGAGAATCCCTTGATCTATGTGGAGGACGCCCTTTTTCACGAGGTTTTGCAGATACTCCCATCCCATTTTATGGTTTCGCATGCCGGTCCATTCCATCAATTGAGTAATGGGAAGCTCCACGGATCTGTACTCGCCAGTCTGAGGATCCTTGTATATCGCCATCTTCAGAAGGCCGTGCAGAAGTTTGCTGATATCGTCCCCCAGCATCATGCTCTCGATGAGATCATCCGTATCCCTGAGCCGGGAAGCAAGACGCTGCATGATCTTGATGGCGATGTCAACGTTGTTATTGATCATCCTGCGGAAAGAATCTTTGGTCACAGCTATGAGCTGGACATCCTCCGTGGCTTCAGCCGATGCGGAGCGGGGCTCGTTGTTCAAGAGGGACATCTCCCCGAAGAAATCTCCCTCTCTCAGAACGGCCAAGGTTGTTTCCATTTCCTTGATCTTCTTAAAGATCCTCACGGTGCCATTTTTGATTATGAAAAGATGGTTCCCCATATCCCCCTGCTCGAAAATCACCGTTCCTTTGGGAAGCGCCTTACCGTACTTGACGTAATCCAGAAGGTCCTCAGAAAAATCTTTTTCCGCCTTCCCGCCCTTTTTCAGCCGAAGAGTGGTCCTGCCGGTATCCTTTGTTGGTTTGATGCTGAAGGTGTCCTCCAGGACCTTAAGTTCCATGTCGGTAAATAGGCCGGGTGACCACTTGATCTCATCTCCCGTTTCCTTAAGGAGTGTTCCCACCACTTGAGCTCGCCGGAGCATCTCCCGCTCTTCGGCAATCTCCTTTTTGAACAGATAGCGCATGAAAGAAGATAAATCTGCAGAGTTGATAACGGAGCGGGAGGAGTAGAGAATATTGGTCAGCGACATCTGGATGCTCTCCATATCCCGGTAGCGATCATCGGGGTTTGGAGCCAGAGCCTTGAGAAGCACGGACTTCAGCGTGTCAGGTATAAAACGGCTGCGAACAATATCGTTGGTGATTTTCGGGTTCATAACATTATTGTAAAGGGTATCAATATCTTCCTGGTTGAAAAGCTTCCGCCCCGTCAGCATCTCGAACAGAACACATCCCGCGGCATAAATATCCACACGCCGGTCTATTTGCTTGCAAGCGGCCTGCTCCGGGGCCATATACCTCAGTTTCCCCTCCAGTATCCCCTCATGTTCTTTCCCGCTTTCAGAGGCGGCCTCGGCGATACCGAAGTCCACTATTTTGACCTCCCCCTCATAAGAGATCAGGACATTCTGGGGGCTGATGTCGCGATGGACTATGTTCAGTGGATTATCATGCGGGTCAGTCTTTCGATGCGCATATGCCAGTCCCTTGCATACTTCGATTATGATGAAAATTACAAGCTCTGGGTTGATCTCCTCACCCTTTTCAGCGCAACGCATCAGCATCTGCTTGACATTTTTCCCCTCAATATATTCCATGGCGATGTAATACTCGCCACTCTGCACCCCCATGTCAAAAACTGGCACAATATTGCCGTGAGTAAGCTGGACAACGGTCTTGGCTTCATCCGTAAACCGCTTGACAAATAAAGGGTCTTTGGCAAAATCGGGGCGAATAGTTTTTATCACCAGCGGTTTTTCAAACCCGTCCACACTTACGGTTTTTGCTAGATAAATAACCGCCATTCCCCCCTGAGCCATACGATCTATCAGATAGTATCTTCCAAACAGTTTCGGCTTGAACATAATCAGTTTACCTCTTTGAAATTATATTCAAAATACTCCAAAATGAGTAAAAAGTCAATTTATTCCATTTTCTCAGCATATTATATAAAATTTTATTTAGTGCCCTTAAAAACGCGCACGGTTGCGAGTGATTTTCAAGCCTAAAATTTTTCTTGACATGCTAGATGTAGTGTTATATATAAATTCAGGCCACCCTATCTTGTTTAACTTTTCTATTTTGATAACTTGTTTATTTGACATTCAAACAATTTATCGCATTCATTATAAAAGTCTCAAGGACTTAATATAAGAGTCAAAATGGCCTGTCTCAAAGATAAAAAAAGGAAATATCATTGGCGTTAGCGAGAGGAGCTAGCGATGAAAGCCTCCACGAAAAATTCACGCAATATGATGACAGAGAAAAAAGGACTCATAGACATTTCAACATTCTTCGATCCCACTGACGGGGGACATATAACCAATTTGTTGGAGAAGATGAGGAAGGCGCTCGAATTCAAAACCATTCTCGACACCGTGTTGCAGGAGGCAGGGGATTGGGCCGAAAAGGATTTGGAGCGGGAGCAATGGATAGAGCTGGCCGATGCCGTCCTGACGAGATTGTATGCTAAGATCCAGGGCGAAGGAGTCGATTTCATCTGCCACGATGACCGGGATGGCGCGAGGTCCCTTAACGAGGAGGCGATTCGCCAGCTCGTTCGAGAGGTCATTCAGGAAAAGCTGGAAAAGCCTCCCGATTCCCCCGGTCGGCAAGAGGAAACCATGACCACGGGATTGCCCCTTTCGGAAAATGCCATCAAGGTTTTAAAAAAGCGATACTTAAAGAGGGGACCTGATGGAGAGCCATCGGAGACACCCGAGGACATGTTCCGCCGTGTGGCCGCGGATATCGCTGAAACCGAGCGCTTGTACGGAGCTGACGATGAGAGAGTTGCCCTCGTTGCTGAGGAATTTTATGGTGTCATGACCCGACTGGAATTCCTCCCTAATTCACCCACACTGCGTGGGGCCGGCCGTGTGCTGCAGCAGCTTTCCGCCTGCTTTGTGCTCCCGGTGGGCGATTGCCTTGAGGAGATCTTCGATGCCCTCAAATATTCAGCCCTGATTCACAAGACAGGAGGAGGAGTGGGATTTTCCTTTTCTCGTTTGCGACCCCGCGGCGATGAGGTGACTTCTACGGGCAATGTTGCCGGGGGGCCGGTTTCGTTCATGAAAGTTTTCAATTCCGCCGCCCAGGAAATCACCCAGGGGGGTGTTCGCATGGGAGCCAATATAGGCTTGCTCTCCGTAGACCATCCCGATATCATCGAGTTCATCACCTGTAAAAAAGAAGACAATACCATGACCAACTTCAACATCTCCGTGGCTGTCACAGACCTGTTCATGGAGGCGGTCAAGAACAATCAAAACTACGAACTCATCAATCCCCGGACAGGGCGCATTGTCAAATCCGTAAACGCCAATAAAATCTTCAATCTGATGGCCGCCATGGCATGGCAGACTGGAGATCCCGGAATTGTCTTCCTCGACGCCGTCAACCGGTCCAACCCCACACCAAACATCGGACGAATCGAGAGCACCAACCCGTGCGGTGAGCAACCGCTGCTTCCCTATGAATCGTGCAACCTTGGATCTATCAATCTCGCGCAAATGGTTTTCAACGGCGAGGTGGACTGGGAGAAATTGCGCCGGACGGTGCGCATTGCGGTCCAATTCCTTGACAATGTCATCGATCGCAACAAGTATGTACTGGATAAGTTCCGAGAGATGACCCTGAGTAATCGGAAAATCGGCCTGGGCGTGATGGGGTTTGCGGACATGCTCATCAAGCTCCGTATACCCTATGACTCCCAGGAAGGCCTGCAGATGGCCGAGAAGATCATGTCCTTCATATCCAATGAAGCGGATCAGTTCTCCATGGAAATGGCCCTGGAGAGGGGCCCCTTCCCCAACTTCCCGGGAAGCATTTACGATGTGCCTGAAGGAAAGCCCATCCGCAATGCCACCAGAACCACAATCGCGCCCACCGGGACTATTGGCGTCATCGCGTGCTGCTCCAGCGGCGTAGAGCCGGTTTTTGCCCTTGTCCACACCCGGGAGACCCTTTATAACAAGGATGGCTCCACCGAGAAATTGCTGGTGGTCAACCCTTATCTGGAAAAAGAGCTGAAGGAGCGCGGCCTGTATACTCCGGAGGTTATGGAGAGCATCGCCCTCAGCGGTTCCCTCCAGGGGTTGGAGGGAATTCCTGCGGACATGAAGCAAATCTACGTGACGGCACATGACATTTCTCCCGAGGCTCACGTGAAGATGCAGGCCGCTTTTCAGCGGTTTATCGACAATGCAGTGAGTAAAACCGTGAACCTGCCCCATGACGCCGGGGTTGAGGATGTGCGGCGCATATTCATGTTGGCCCACGATCTTGGGTGCAAAGGGATTACCATATTTCGCGATGGATGCCGGTGCGACCAGGTGCTCAAGGTGGCCCAGCATCCAGTAATAGAGCAGAAAGAGGAATATTCGCGCAATCTCAAGCCGCGCCCGCGGCCCCAGCGGACCGTCGGTACCTCAGAAATGTATGCCACCGGGTGCGGTAAGCTTTACATAACGGTCAATTATGATGAAGTGGGGCTTTGCGAGGTCTTTACCAGCACTGGTCGAAGCGGAGGATGTCCCTCTCAGTCCGAAGCGGTGGGACGCCTGGTATCCCTGGCGCTCCGCTCCGGTGTGGCGGAAGAGGAAATTATAAATCAGCTCAAAGGGATTCGCTGCATGTCCACCATGCGCCTACGGAAAAACGGCTCCGAAAACGCCAATGCACTATCATGCCCCAGTGCCATCGGCAAGGCCATCGAGCACAGCCTGAACGACCCTCGGTTCAAACAGATTGCCGAATCCGAAACTTCCACACAGAAAGCCAACCCCAAGTCCGAAACGAACCCGGAGACGGAACTCTCCTTTCAGAATACCTGCCCGGATTGCGGGGCGTCCATCGAGTTGGAGGGCGGCTGCGTGATCTGCCGGGAGTGCGGTTACTCCCATTGCGGTTAAGCATAAAAGGGAGTGTAATCCCTTTATCAGCGAATTTCCTGCACTCTTATTTCAGAAGAAGGAGTCTCCCCTAGGGGTTCCCAAGCCTCTTCGGGAGGATGAATCTTTTTGCTCGGGGCTCGCAGGCCAAGGTAGATAAGCTCTCTGCCGTCATATGCGAATTTGTTCAGGTCTGCAACGCTCAGCCCTTCAAGCACCGAAAGAATATCCTTCATCCGGAAAAAATAAATCTCATGTCCCGGAAGTAGGAAGTTCGGATCCCACATGATCTTCCCTGTCATAAGATTATAGCTTACTCCGATGGTTTCGCTGAACTTCAAGATCTTGCCGACGCCCGAACTATGCCCCACTTCATCGGGCTCGTCGATCAGAGAGGAGAGCCGAATCTCCCGCTGGTTCCAGAAAAAAGCCTTAATTACATCGAAGTGAATGTTCCAGATATTGTCGCCCTGCCTCACAATCCGCAGCCCGAACAGATCGTTATGCTCTGAAGGACGCTTCTCCCTGATGACGCGGATCATCTCACCAATGGGTATCTTCATCCCCTTGACCCACACTTCCTGTCCCGGCATGATCAGTAAATCCGAGCCCCCTAGAGCCCCTTTTCCCTTTGGTGGGAAGGGAATCCTGATTAGAGGAATACTTTTCGGCCCAACCTCTTGCCTCAGGATGAGATCTCCGCCGGGGGTCATCTGAAACGGAGGGCTTTTCCGAACCCATCGTGTAATCCCTGGCGCCTCTTGCTCGGGAGGCAAAACTTGTTCACCGGGTTCTGGAATACTCCGGGCCATGGGGGATGGCCCCGGGGACGGCGCTGGGATGGCTTTCAGAGCCTTTGGAACCTGGGCTGGCTCTTCCCGCTCCTGAGGCGAAACCTGTTCACCG
>CAZTAS010000022.1:0-33661 GCA_964611635.1 uncultured Thermodesulfobacteriota bacterium | reverse complement strand
GGCCATGGGGGATAGCTCCGGGGACGGCGCTGGGATGCTTTTCATAGCCTTTGGAGGCTGGGCTGGCGCCTCCCGCTCCTGAGGCGAAACCTGTTCACCGGGAGAAGGAACGCTCCGGGCCATGGGGGATAGCTCCGGGGACGGCGCTGGGATGCTTTTCATAGCCTTTGGAGGCTGGGCTGGCGCCTCCCGCTCCTGAGGCGAAACCTGTTCACCGGGAGAAGGAATACTCCGGGCCATGGGGGATGGCCCAGGGGGGGGCGCTGGGATGCTTTTCCGGACCTGTGGTGCTGCTGTTGCTGACTCCGCCTCCTCATGCCGCTCGGTGGGATATGACGGTCTCTGAGGTGGAGAAAGAATACCTGTTTCGAGGGTCTTTTCCTCAAATGGCCGCGATCCCGAATGGACGGGTGTTACAGCTTGCGTTCCCCCTCCTTCCCTGGCTTCTTGAATTTTTCTCTCGGGAGTGGCTTGCGCAGGGGAAGGACGCTTCATGGAAGGAAATCCGGGTCCCCCGCCATGAACCGGCGGCTCTTCGACTTTCGGCGATATCTTTGGTTTGAGCTTCTTATCGCCCGGCATTCTTTCCTCGGTGGAGGTCTCCTGTCGAGCTGTTAACATCTCGGATCCTATGGGAGGTGGGGGAACTGCTGAATATTCTTCGGATTGCTGTCTTAACAGTGAATTTAAATAACTATCAATCTCCCTTGTGGCAACAGGGGAATCGGGCGATGGTTTCCGGGGAGATTTGACCCCGGCAGGTGGCTGCCCGTTTCCGGGAGGCGACTGCTCGATCCCGGCAGGAGGCAGCAGATTTTCGGATGGCCTGACCAGCTCTTCGGTCTTTACCGCTCTCTTTTCGGGTGGCACCAGAAGCCGCACTATATCCCCAATTCTTCCCTCAAAAAGAATGACCACCACGATAAACAGGACAGCGATGAGGACCAGAGGGAGGGCGTAGCGCTGGATGGATCCACCCCATTCTAACAGTTTCCTCGACATTTTCATCGTCTTATCCCTCGGGATGGGCTGTCTGGCAATAAATATGTACCTGATCCTAATCCCATGGTCAGGAAACCTCTAGAATTGCCAGCAGAGTTTTCTCAAATGGGGGGCGGGAAACGCCCCGCTCGGTGATAATGGCCGTGATGTTTTTTGCAGGCGTCACATCAAAGGCTGGGTTACGAGCCGGAGTTCCGCGGGGTGATACGGGCTTGCCCCGGATATGGGTCACTTCGCAGGGATCTCGTTCCTCGATGGGAATCCGGCCTCCGCAGTCAATTGAGGGGTCAATGGTAGTGGTGGGAGCGGCTATATAAAAAGGGATGCCATGTTCCCGGGCCAGCACGGAAAGGGTATAGGTGCCTATCTTGTTGGCTGCGTCTCCATTTATCGCAATGCGGTCAGCCCCGACCAATACCAACTGGATCTCATCCTTTTGCATGAAATGTCCAGCCATGCTGTCCGTGATCAGCGTATGAGGGATGCCCATCTTTGTCAGCTCCCAAGTGGTAAGCCGGGCACCCTGGAGGAAGGGCCGGGTTTCGCACACCATGACCCTCAGCGGATTACCCCTCTCCCAGGCGGCCCATATCACTCCCAGTGCTGTGCCGTATCCAGCTGTGGCCAATGATCCTGCATTACAATGTGTCAGTACTGTGGCTCCCAGGGGAATCAAGTCTGCTCCGTTGGTCCCGATCTGTAGATTGATTTGAATATCCTCTTCAAAAATCTTCTGAGCTTCCACCAGAAGACGAGACCCAGCTTCCCGGGGAGTGAGACCGTCACAAGAGGCCATGACCTTTCTCATTCTCTGGATGGACCAGAAAAGGTTGACAGCAGTGGGTCTAGTTTGTGCCATGGTTTGGCAGATTCGCTCAAAGCGGCTCCGAAAGACCCGGGAGTTTTTCGTTTGCATCTGCCGACAACCCAGGGCAATCCCCAGGGCAGCGGCCACGCCGATGGCCGGCGCCCCACGAATATTCATGTTTCGGACGGCACGGGCTATGTGATGATACGTCTTACATCGGATGTAGACCTCTCGATGGGGAAGCTTGGTCTGATCCAGGATGGCCACTGCATCCCCGTCCCAGTAAAGAGTCCTTGGCAGCCGGTGGTTTCGGTCATGCACGTGTTCGATAGTATTTCTCCCTCATTTCTCAGAAAATATCTCAGGCCTTCGGGATGGGATAAACCCCATAAGAGCTTACTTAAGAAAAGATTTTTAATTGCAAAATGAAAAATTAGCAATTAAGCATTTAACATTAAAGGAAAAAGGATTTTTTTCATAACCTCCATCCTTCAGCCTTTTTCCTGCATCATTTAATCTTTATCCTTTAATCTTTCTCCTTTTAATTGCTAATTTTGCATTGCACATTTCTAATTTTGCAATGATTCTTTGCCAGTTTCACATTAAGTGAGCGCTAATGGGGATAAATCCCGCCCCTACAATCCTGATTTGCGCGCTGCTCAAGTTAATTATCTCTTCGCCATAACCGAAGCATTATCACACTTTTTACGTTCTTTGGATGGGATAACTCTTTGCTCACAACTCCCACAGCTTCCGCTCACCCTTGCTCCACGATAGCTGCTGGAGCACGTTCTGGCGAATCTCCTCCGGGTTTGGGAGCCTCTCGATTATCTGTCCGGCACGAATCATCGGTCGCATGAGGTTGACCATGGGAGTGCCGCACGGGCATGGCTCTTCCTTGTCTTCCAGGAGAACCACACGATCGCGGTGGCATGCGGGACAGCGAAGGAGTTTTTTAGCTCCCGACTCCTTTCCCCGCTTCGCGATTTTCTCCCCCTCGATTTCCACGATATCCAGTGCGTAATCGAGCACCGGAGCGCCGGTGATCCGGGTTCCCACCCCGAATGCATCGGCCACGCTGGAAAGATCGAGTATTGTATGTTCGTCCACACCGCCAGAGATAAATATTTTCACATGGCTGTACCCGCGTATGTCCAGTTCCCATCGAGTCTCTTCCAGCAGGCGCCGGAAGTTGCCGCGGCGCGAGGAAGGTGTATCAAAACGGATTCCATAAAGGTTCTCGCCCAGAGTTTCGGCTGTTCGAATGGCCTCGAACTTCTCGTCCTGCAACGTATCTATAAGGATGACGCGGCTGATACCGGGATCAATGACCTCGTGGAAAGCCTTGGCGGATTCAACGGTGTCGCCCATCAAAAGGATCAGCGAGTGGGGCATGGTGCCCACAGGCTCCTTGCCTATAATTTCAGCGCTTTTGATAGCTGCCACACCGTCGCAACCTCCGATATAAGCGGCTCTCTCGCATACAGGGGCCACTGCAGGGTGCATCCGGCGCGCGCCGAAAGAGATAACGGGCTTGTCGCCCGCCGCATGACGGCACCGGGCCGCTCGCGTGGCACATCCAGAAGACTGGCAGAGCATCCCCAGCAAGGCCGTCTCGAAGATTCCGAAATCCAGGTATTTGCCGCGAATAACCATGAGGGGCTGATTTTCGCGAAACAGGGTTCCTTCAGGTAAAGACCACACATCCACCGGGTGGCCCTCCAGAAGCCGCAGCGCCTCTTCCACCCCAGTATAAACCCCCCATCCATAGGTGTTGGGAAATGTCTTCAAGTAGATCTCCATCGCGACGCGACGATCGATACCCTTTTTCCGAAGAATTTCGTATGTTCGGAGGAAATACACGTCTGACACTTTGCCCGTTCGTATCTCTTCTTCCGTGGCAATGTGGAAATGGGTCATTTAACGATACCCCGTTTCAGTAATGTGTGCTCGGTGTACATGTACCGTTAAGCACGGACCTCGGCAGCTCTGTCATGCCATAATGGTCTAATTAGTTCACCGCAGAGAACGCAAAGCACGCAGAGAAAATATAAATATAATAAGATTCTTTATTTTCATTCTCTCCGATCTCCGCGGTAAATTCCCTTGTATTATTTAAGCTCCTCGCGAAGCAGTTGGTTCACCAACCGGGGATTGGCCTTGCCTTGGGTTGCCTTCATTACCTGTCCCACGAAGAACCCCAGGAGCTTCTCCCTGCCGCCTCTGTAATCTACCACCTCTTTTGGGTGGGCTTCAAGCACCTGCCGGATCACGGCCCGGATTTGCCCCTCGTCCGTCAACTGGCGCAGCCCTTTCGTATCCACCACCTCAAGGGCCGTGCGCCCTTCCCTGTACATCTCCTCAAAAACGCTTTTTGCGATCTTGCCGCTGATGGTCTCGTCTTCTATGAGTCGCAGCAGGCCGGCCAGCGCCTCGGGTGTCACTGGGCAATCCTCGATTTCGCGCTCATCCTTCTTCAACTCGTGCAGTAGTTCGGTCATGATCCAGTTGCTTACGGTCTTGGCCTGAGGGAAAAGCCGAACACAAGCCTCGTAATAATCGGCCATGGCGCGCGAGGAGATCAGCACCTCAGCATCCGCCTCGGGTATGACGTAGTCTCTGACAAATCGATCCTTTTTCTGCTCCGGCAGCTCGGGCAGAGATGCGCGGATCTGCTCTATCCATTCCCGAGAGACCGCCAGCGGCACGAGGTCGGGATCCGAAAAGTAGCGATAGTCGTGGGCGTACTCCTTGGTGCGCATAGAAAAAGTAGCGTTCCGCGCCGAATCCCACAGCCTTGTCTCCTGGACGATGGTACCCCCATTCTCCAGTATCTCCCGCTGGCGCTCGGCCTCGTACTCCAGGGCGCGCTGTACGAATCGGAAAGAATTCATGTTCTTAATCTCGGTTTTGATCCCCAGTTCCCGGCTTCCCTTTAGCCGAATGGAGACATTGGCATCGCAGCGAAGACTCCCCTCCTCCATATTGCCATCGCAAATGTCCAGGTATTGAAGCATCGCGCGGAGATTTCGCATGAAGGTGGCCGCTTCCTCCCCCGATTTAAGATCTGGCTCCGTTACGATCTCGATCAACGGGACGCCTGTGCGGTTGAAGTCCACGTAGCTGGCATTCTTCCGCTCATCATGGATAAGCTTCCCCGCGTCCTCCTCCATGTGGACACGGGTAATTTCCACCCGGCGCAGACCTTCCTTCGTCCTGATATCCACGTAGCCGTGCTCGGCCAGAGGAAGCTCGTACTGGGAGATCTGGTACCCCTTGGGTAGATCGGGATAAAAATAGTTTTTTCGCGCGAAGCGGCTGAACGGGGAGATGGTACAATGGGTGGCAAGGGCCATGCGGAGCGTGTACTCCAGAACCTTGCGGTTCAACACCGGCAGCACCCCCGGCATGCCAAGGCAGACAGGGCACGTGTTATGATTGGGAGGAGAGCCGAATTTGGTGGAACAACCGCAAAATATCTTGCTTTCGGTTTTCAATTGTGCGTGAATTTCCAGCCCGATAACGGTCTCGTATTCCATGATAAACCCTTATATAATCGCTGTGATCAATTCAGGAGTCCCTTTTCCCGGATTCCCGAAAGCATTAATCATGCCAGAGTTGGCTTTCGCTTGTGGTGGTCAGTTGACTGCTCAAAGGCATAAGCCGCCTGGAGTACTTTTTCCTCTTCAAAATGGTTTCCCACGATCTGGAGACCTATAGGCAACCCCTCGGAAGTGAAGCCGCAGGGGATGGAAATGCCCGGCACCCCGGCAAGGTTCATGGGGATGGTGAAAACGTCGCAAAGGTACATTTGCAACGGGTCGTCCAGCTTCTCGCCCGCTCGAAAAGCTGCGGTAGGGGTGGCTGGAGCGGCAAGCACGTCGCACACCTGAAAGGCCTGCTGGAAGTCCCGGACCATGAGGGTCCGAACCTGGCATGCCTTCTGGTAGTAAGCCTCGTAATATCCCGAGGAGAGGGCGAAAGTTCCCAGGATGATACGGCGGGTTACCTCCGGCCCGAATCCCCGGGAACGGCTTCTGCAGTACATCTCCATCAAATCTTTGTGATCGCTATCGCGATAGCCGTACCGAACACCATCGTAACGGGCCAGGTTGGAACTGGCCTCGCTGGGCGCTATAATATAGTATGCGCTAATCCCGTATTCTGTCATGGGAAGGGAAACATCAACGATCTCGGCACCAAGCTCTTTCAGCACATCAAGGCCGCTGCGGACCGCCTTTTCCACCTCGGGGTCCAAACCCTCGATAAAGTATTCTCGCGGAACGCCGACCTTCATCCCGCTGATGTCTGTCATCAGACATCGGGTATAGTCTGGCTTCGGATTGGGGACAGAGGTGGAGTCTCTGGGGTCGTGTCCAGCGATGGCATTAAGCATAATGGCGCAGTCAGTCACATCCTTTGCAATAGGGCCGATTTGCTCCAGCGAACAGGCAAACGCCACAAGGCCGAAACGAGAAACACGTCCATAAGTAGGCTTCAATCCTACCACTCCGCACAGCGCTGCCGGCTGGCGGATGGAACCTCCGGTATCGGTTCCCAGGGCTATGATGCATTCGTCCGCTGCCACCGCGACCGCCGAGCCGCCGCTGGAGCCTCCCGGTATGCGGGTCAGGTCCCATGGGTTGAAGGTAGAGCCGTATGCGCTGTGCTCGGTGGACGAACCCATGGCGAACTCGTCCATATTGGTCTTGCCAACCAGCACCGGACAGTCCCGTGCCATCCACTCAACCACAGTTGCGTCATACGGCGGGATAAAGTTCTCAAGAATCCTTGAGCCGCATGTGGTGGGCAGCCCCCTGGTACAAATCACATCCTTTATGGCAATGGGAATACCCGTCAGGGGACCGATATCCCCCTTCTGTATGCGGGCATCGGCCCGCTCGGCCTCTCTCATTGCCTCTTCCCGGCAAAGATAAGTATAGGCATGGAGCTTCCCATCCACCTTTTCAATGCGCTGGAACGTTGCCTCGGTAACCTGCTGGGACGTCACTTCCCCAGCTTTAAATAGTTCGTGTAACTCGTGGATCGTAAGTGCACTTGGCTCCATTATTTCCTCTTTTTATACGGGATGAACCTTACTCGATCACTTTAGGCACATAGAAAGAAAACGATTCCTTTTGAGGGGCATTGGCTAGGGCCTCTCCCACCGGGAGAGAATCCTTTACTTCGTCTTCACGAAGAACGTTCGTTATGGGAATTACATGGGAGGTAGGTTCAATGTTGCTGGTGTCCACCTTGTTCAACCGATCAATATACTCTAGAATTTGGTCCAGCTGTCCCTGGTACATTTCGATTTGCTCTTCCGGCAGGCTCAATCGGGCCAGTTGGGCCACGTAGATAACCTGATCTCGAGAAATTTTCATGGCTTTGAACCTCTTGTTTTTTATTGATATTCTCTCTATCATATTTCAGGTTAAAGGTCAAGAATAGTTTTGTTGAGAGATTTGGAGATAAATTATTGGATGCATTTCTCATTTATATTATTGTGAGATAATTTCGGCTATGTCTTGGAGCTCGAAAAGGGAGGATCCCCAGATGGAGGAAAAGACTCTGGCCCAACTGTTCGTCAAACGGGTGGAGCAGTATGGGGATCGGGTCCGTTTCATGGAAAAGAAAAACGGGCGGTGGATGCCTGTCACCTTTCGGGCCTTGGATCTGGAAGTTCGCGAGATAAGCCTGGGGCTCCAGGCTCTGGGGATGAGAAAAGGCGACAAGGTGTGCCTCATGGCCGGCGTGAGAAGGGAATGGTTCGCATGCGACTGGGCTATCATCTGTGCGGGCGCCCTCACCGTGCCCATTTATCCCAACGATGCGCCTAAGCAGGCAGCCTGCATCATAGAACACAGTCAGGCCCGATGGGCGATATTTGAGAACATGGAGATGCTGGAGGGCATCGCTCGCGCCTCGGGGATTCCAGATTGCTTAGAGCAAATCATCCTCCTGGATCCGTTCCGAGCATCTCCCGACAAGCCGGTTATTCATATAGACTCGCTCAGGGCAATGGGCAGAGAATACGGGGCAAACCATCCTGATGCTTTCGACAACGGGGTAAACGCCATCGGGCCGGAGGATGAGCTGACCATAATTTATACTTCCGGTACCACCGGTGTCCCCAAGGGTGTGGTAACAACTCACGCCAATTATATATTCATGGTTGATGCCGCCGGTCGGGCCTTCCCTCTGAAACCCGACGACTCCAACCTCCACATCCTTCCTCCGGCCCATGCATATGGCCGATTGGAGCATTTTTTCACCCATCACATGGGAATTACTACATGGATAGGCAAGGGCATCGAGGCAATGGCCGAGAATCTCAGAGATGCACGACCCACATTTTTGCTCAGCGTACCACGGCTTTTTGAAAAGGCCTACACCCGGATCATGACCGAGGGCCAGGAGGGCCCGGCCATCCGGAGGGCTTTATTCAACTGGGCCCTGGGCGTGGGTAAAAAGGTTAGTCAATGCCTGCAGAAAGGCTTGCGGGTTCCGCTCTGGCTGAGAATCCAGAACATCGTAGCCCGGCTGTTGGTCTTCAGAAAAGTGCAAAAATTAATGGGAGGAAGGCTGCACTTCGCCATCGTCGGAGCTGCCCCCACAGCCAGGCATGTCCTGGAGTTCTTCCATGCTTGCGGCCTGCTGATACTGGAGGGATGGGGAATGACCGAGACCTCCACCGTGGGAGCCGTCAACCGCCTGGACCGGTTCAAGTTCGGCGCAATCGGCCCACCCTTGCCGGGTGTTGAGATGACCGTTACGGCTGATGGCGAGATATTGCTTAGAGGTCCCAATCGGTTCCAGTATTATTACCGAGACACTGAGGCCACCGCCGAGGCCCTCGACGAGGAGGGATGGCTCCATACCGGCGACGTGGGACACGTGGATGCAGACGGGTTTTTCACCATCACAGATCGGAAAAAGGACCTTATCATCACCGCCGGCGGAAAAAACATCTCCCCACAGAAAATCGAGAGCCTTCTGTGTCACAGCCCTCTTATCAGCCATGCCATGATCTACGGAGACCGAAGGAAGTATTTAACAGCGCTCTTCACCATCAACGAAAAAAATGCTCTCAAGTATGCCAAAGAGAAAAACATATCCCCAACTTCCACCCAAGAGCTGGCTTCCCACTCCCTAATTGTAGGCCTTATAAGGGAATGGGTGGAGAAGGTCAACGCATCACTTGCCTCTTATGAAACCATCAAAGACTTCCGGATCGTTCCGGATGAGTTCTCCATCGAGGGCGGTGAGCTGACCCCGACGCTAAAGATCAAGCGCCGGAACGTGATCCAGCGGTACGGCGAGCTCCTGGACGGGATGTACGATGAGAAGTTCGAGGATGGAGGCTGAAAGCCCGCTGGAGCCGGTGGCGGAGTGTAGATTTTGTATGACAATTCCAGGGGATTGTGGTATACAACCCGGCAGGTACATGTGAGGATTACCGCTTGAAAGGAGAAGCGTATATGGGCTTTAAAGCCGTTAGGGAAACCAATTTTGCAGGTCTGCGGTTGATCAACAGAGGCAAGGTCCGGGACATATACGATCTCGGAGAATACCTGCTCATTGTGGCCACGGATCGCATCTCCGCGTTTGATGTGGTCATGGACGATCCCATTCCCGATAAGGGGAAGGTTCTGACGCGAATATCCGCATTCTGGTTCGATCAGATGGCCGAAACCGTGCCCCATCACCTGGTCTCCATCATCCCGTCAGAATTTCCTGGCGCCTGCCGCCCGCATGCAGAAATCCTGAAGGATCGGAGCATGCTGGTGCACAAGGCAAGTCCTCTGCCGGTGGAATGCGTGGTCAGGGGCTATCTGGCCGGCTCCGGATGGGTGGATTACCAAAAAACGGGCGCGGTCTGCGGCATCCCCCTGCCCGCGGGATTTAAGGAATCGGACCGCCTCGCTGCCCCCATCTTTACACCCGCAACCAAGGCCGAGAGAGGCACTCATGACGAGAACATTCCCTTTGAGGAAATGGAAAGAATTGTGGGGCAGGAGCTGGCCCGGCGCGTGCGCGATATAAGTATCCGGGTTTACCTCCAGGCATGCCGGCACGCCGAAAGTCACGGCATCATTATCGCGGACACCAAGTTCGAGTTCGGTTTGATCAACGACAAACTGGTTCTTATCGATGAGCTCTTTACGCCCGATTCATCACGCTTCTGGCCAATGGACGGCTACCGCCCCGGAGAGCCGCAGCACAGCTTCGACAAACAGTTCCTGCGCGATTACCTCATATCAATCAACTGGGACCGCAATCCCCCCCCGCCCCATCTGCCGCCGGAGATCATCCGGAAAACAAGGGAAAAGTACCTGGAAGCCCTGCACCGCCTGACCGGCCGGAGGCTGGAAGAGCACTGAACGGTAACGCAGGCGTTAAAAAATGTTGTCCACATTCGTTTTTGGTCAAAATGTATCCCAGGTGCTCCCCAAAGCCACGCAATTTCCGCCAATTATCACCCATTGGAACGATTTTCCTCATTTTTTCCTTGACTTTCGCTTTTTATTTGCCTATCATAAAATTAGCTTGACCGAGTTAAACCGGAAAATTGCGTGTTTCATATATTGATAGCCAAGGCAATGCAGAGAGGAGAAAGGCCATGGCCATGACCAAACGACAGCGGCAGGTGCTGGAGTCCATCCGTTCGTTCATCGAGCGCCATGGATACTCACCCAGCTTTCAGGAGATGGCAAACATGCTCGGTCTCTCCTCGGTGGCCACCGTCCACAAGCACATCACCAACCTGGAGCGAAAGGGCCTGATCCGGAAGCGCTGGAACCGGAGCCGCTCCGTGGAGGTGGTTGCCAGAGAGGTGCGCGTGGCCGCGGTTGAAGTCCCCCTCATGGGCCGTGTGGCGGCAGGGCAGCCCATCGAGGCCATTCCCGACGCCCGGCCGGTGGCGGTGCCTGAGGACATGGTGGGGCGGGGTCCCACCTTTGTGCTGCGGGTAGAGGGGGATTCCATGATCGACGAGCAGATCCGCGACGGCGACCTGGTCATCCTGGAGGCTCGTGAGACGGCGGAAAATGGGGAAGTGGTTGTGGCACTCCTGGCGGACGGCAGCGCCACGCTGAAGAAGTTTTACCGGGAGGGAGACGGGCGCGTCCGACTTCAGCCCGCCAACCCCGAAATGGCGTCCCTGCACGTGGATGAGACAGCCTTGCGTATCCAGGGGGTCGTCATCGGGCTCTTAAGGAAGTTCCGCTAGATGCGCACCGTACTCCACATCGATCTGGATGCGTTCTTTGTCTCCGTTGAGCGTCAACGGGACCCTGCGCTGAAGGGAAAGCCGGTGATCGTGGGTGGCGATCCCGAGGGGCGCGGGGTGGTGGCCGCCGCATCGTACGAGGCCCGTGCCGCCGGGGTCTATGCAGGCATGCCTGCGGCCATGGCGCAACGGCTTTGCCCCCGGGCCGTCTTTCTGCGGAGCGATGGAGACCTCTACCTCCGGGCATCGGAGCGGTTCTTATCCATCGTACGCCGTTACTCGCCTGTGGTGGAGGCCACGTCCATAGACGAGGCCTACGTGGACCTCACTGGCCTCCAGAGGCTGATGGGCCACCCGGTGGAGATAGCGGTGCGGCTCCGGGACGAGATCCGGTCCTCCCTTGGGCTGGAGAGTTCCCTGGGGCTGGCCGCCAACAAGCTGGTGGCCAAGGTGGGCTCCTCCACCGCCAAGCCCAACGGCCTGGCGCTGGTGCGCCCGGGCTACGAGGCGGCCTTTCTGGCCCCACAGGGCCTGGAGCGCCTTCCGGGCATTGGCCCCGGCATCCGGCAGAAGCTCACGATGTTCAACATACGGCGTATCGGCCATTTGGCGGCCCTGGACCCTGCCCTCCTGGAGGCGACCTTCGGAAGGGTGGGCCGGCTCCTGCACCAGCGCGCCAACGGCCGCGATGACCGCCCCGTGGTTTCCCACCGTGCCGCGCCTCTGTCCATCAGCCGGGAGATCACCTTCCCGGAAGACACGCTGGACGCCCCCTTGCTGGAGTCGGTTCTGTATCGTCTGACCGAGAAAGCCGCCAGAAGCCTTCGCCATGAAGGGCTGGAGGCCCGCACCGTCAACCTGAAGCTCCGCTACGCGGACTTCGTCACCTGCTCCCGGAGCGCCACTCTGCCCAGGCCCAGCGACCTGGACCCCGTGCTCTACGAGGCCCTTCTCGCCCTGTTCCGCCACCTCTTCGTGCGCCGCGTCGCCGTGAGGCTCATCGGTGTTTCCCTCTCGCGGCTGGTAGGCGGCTCCCGCCAGCTTGGCCTCTTCGAGGAGCACCACATGGAGCGGCTCCGGAGGCTCTACCAGGGCATCGACGCCGTGCGGGAGCGATTCGGCTTCCATGCCCTTACTCTTGGCCGATCCGTTGTCCAGCCCTCGAGCGGGAATCCCTGGGGAGCGGTTTGAGCGGAAACCAGATTGGCACCCATTTGGGCGTCCATCTCTGGAGATAACTGAAATAATCCAATCCATGGAGGTATACTATGATTTGCAATGAGCATCGTCCTATATCCGCAGCGAGGATAGCCTTTTTTCTATTTTTGCTTTTTGTTTTTCCATTTGCTGCCCGGGCTGAGGTGAATGTTACAATTCTGGCGCAAAGGCCGGACGGAGAGGCAGTGGACAAGAGCAGTGCCCTGCCCGAATACCAGGTCATCATCTTACGATCTGACGGGTTCACCCCTGGTTGATACAAAATGGACGCGCAACATCCGCGAAGATAAAGAGTGGGAGGCCAAGTTCGACCTTCCCGAAGGGGGGGAGTTGATACTAAAGCTCAGGCGCTATGACGGCACGGATTACTATATCGAGGACGCCAAGAGCGTTCGCCTCTCGGCAGGCGCGTCCTATACCCTTGAGAGCAAAACCCGGCCCGTGGAGAGCATATCCATAATAACCCGGAATCCCGAGGGCAAGCCGGTGGATACCCGGAGGTCGCTCTCCAACTATGCGGTTTCCATCTATAAAGCGGGCGGGAAAATACTTTACGACAGGAAGGAAACGCTCAGCATGCGCAAGGAAATGGAGTGGAAGCTTGCCCCCAACTTCCTGGAGGGGGAAAAAGTAGTGCTTCGACTCAAGAGGAACAACGGGCAAGATTACTTCCTGGAGGACGGGAAGGTGGTCGTCTTGCGCAACGAAGCCTCGTACACTCTGACCTCCCGAACCCGTCCCGTTCAGGATGTGACTATCGTGGCCCGGGCGCCCGACGGCGGTCCAATAGACCGCTATAGGGATCTTCCTAACTATATGGTCCAGATTTACCGTGCAGACGGAACTACTTATTACGATGGCAAAGATGTCCTGACCCTCTCCAAGGAAATGATTTGGAACCTGGATATAAACGCTGTTGAGGGTGAAGAAGCTGTATTGCGCATTGTGCGCTATGACGGAACCGACCGCATCCTGGAGGCATCCCAGCGTGTAAAGCTTATGTCCGGCCAGACTTACACGCTGACCAGCAAGACCGTGCCGGTGGAGGACGTGGAAATCCTCGTAACGGATGACAACGGAAAGGTTATTGACGAGGAGAAGGGCTATCCCGAGTACAGCGTTTTCATTTATCAACCCGATAGCCGTACTCGCTATGATGAGATCTCTACGCGCAACCTTCGCAAAGGCAAGCTATGGGAACTGAATCCCAACTTCATAGAAGGGGACGAGGCTGTGATTCTGCTCAGACAGTACAATGGCGTGGAATGGACTGACCTTAACAAGGGCAGAATCCGTATGATCCGCGGGGCTAAGATCGCCATCACTCCCTCCGGGTTCCACACAACAGCCCCCATCGGGAGGGGAGTAGAAAGAGAAAGGGACGCCGGGGAGGTCAGTGGTCTCCAAAGGATGAAGCTCTTTTACCTTCACGCAGACCGCTGCGGCTCATCTCGAAAGATGGACCAGACAATGCAGGCCATACAGGCGGAGCTTTCCCAACATATGGAGATAATATGGCTTGACATGGAAAAGGACAGGCCCATGATCGAGACACTGATGAATAAAGTGCGTGTGGGCTTCATCCCTACCATCATCCTGCTTGACGAGAAAGACTCGCTCATCCAGGCCCTCATCGGCTATCGATCGGAAGAAGAGCTGAAGGCCTGGCTCAATGTAAGGTGATAAACCGGATCTTACCTGCTTTGCTCAATCAAAGGAAGTAACCGGCATGTTATCTTCAGAAAAGCAGAAGATACATACTGTTTCGACGAAGAAAAAATCTAATGGAAAACCATAATAAGAACCGTCTGCGCGCAGGGATCGAGTCGCTCAGGCGCGATCTAGCGGAGCGGGAGCGATAGCTTCCTGCCCACAGCATCCGTCCTCACCAGATCCAGGCCATTGAGAGGTTGGAAGAGAAAATAAGAGAGAGGACCAAGGAATTGGAATCGCTGGAAGATTGAAACCTCTTCATTATTTTACACGGGGAAGAAGATTACAGAGGAGAGAATATGCCTGTCTCCTGGAAGGTGTGTGAAACGGGGTTTTACCGGTTTTTTTATTTTCTTCATGGATTGCTTGCCATTGCGCGATGGTGCATTCAGGTCGGCTTTCTCAATAAGGCCCAGCCTCAGGGATAAAGCAATTTCTTTTTACGCTGGAGTCTTCCCAGGCTTATTCCCACCATCAGTCCGATAAGAAGCACCAGCGAGCCGGCGAGGAACCAGTAAAACCTCGTCTTTCCCTTCAGCTTCTCATTGTCCCTTTTCAGCGAGTGGAGCTGATCGGCCAGGAGTTCCATCTCGGCCTTCAGGTTTTCGTATTTTCTTTTTACTGCGAGGTATTCACCGGACCCTTCCAGAAGCTCCTCATAGTTCTTCCGGGTAGTCTCCCAATCCTTTTTAAAAGAATCGGACTGTTTGAGCAGCTCCTCATTGGATTTTTTTAGACTGGTATTTTCCTCGACAAGTTCGCCGATTCGAGATTTCTGATTCTCCAGCTCTTTGGTGAACCGCTCGATTATCATGGATTTGGGGGGTCCCTCCATCAAATACCGGGTTAACACCCATCCCTTCTGGCCGTTCTTCAGCTCAACTTGACTCCATTCGTCCTCCTGGCTGATGAGCTTGACCGGCATTCCAGATGAAAGCAACTGAAGGATCTTGAAATCCGTCCCTTTTCCCGATCGGAAAGTGATCTGGAAGGTGTCGGTTACATACATGGTCTGTGCCATGGCGGGAGTGCTCAAGGCCAGAAGAGACAAGAGGATCACGCCCGCAATTAGTTGGGTTCTATTTAATAATTGCGCCATTGTTTCAAATCCTTTATCCTTGGCTCAGCGATCAAGAAAAATGAGGAGTCTCGCAGGGCGATAAGATCAGCCAGCGGAAATTAAAACTCCATGCTCACGCATCGTCTATTCAACCGTGTAATAGCTGATTATAGGATATTCACTATTCAAGAGGAAACGATCTTTTTAATGATATAACTTAATTTACAGTTTGACAAGTCCTGAGGAGATAGGTAATTTCTTCTTGACAACCAATTTTTGTTCTGCCATACAAAAGAACAAAAACCTTCTAACTGAATTCTAAAATGCCCTTGTGTTCTCATTTATAAACAAATTCTTCATATTATGAGTGCCATAAGATGAATGGGACGTCTAAAAAACTCCTTTTCCCAGAAAAGTGAAGAGGAGTTTTTATTTTTCATATGGACATAAAAAGCTCACTACTATATTAGAGAACATTATCATTGGTATGCCATACCTGTGTTCATGACTTTTCTCAATCATTAACAATTACCAGATCGATTAAATGATAGGAAGGATTTTAATCGATTAAAGGATAATCTACATGCTTCGTCCCGAAGAGCGTAACATCCCTTTCATGAAGTATTATCCGGAAGAGAATCTTTTAAAAGTGATTGATGGTGCTTTGCACGTTCTAGAGAATACAGGTGTTGTCATTGATCATCCTGATATGCGTGGGACTCTTCGGGATTTAGGGGCGAACATAGTAAATGGGTCGAACAGGGTACGCCTTCCACCTGACCTGATCCAAAGAATGATGGAAAAAGCTCCGCGGCGGATTATATATGGTGCGCGATACTCTGAGCAAGATCTGATCATAGAGAATAGCTGTTTGGCATGTAGGACTGTCTCTGGTGCCGAAGGAATGATGGACATAGAGAATTCTGCATATCGCAAGGCTACCCTGAATGATCTTAAAGAGTGGACTCGGCTGGCAGATGCATTGGAAAATATCGACTATTGCGGCACTCTTTACCCTGATGACGTCCCTTTACAGAGCCGCGATATTATCTGTGTTCATACCATGCTTCAGCACACAACGAAGCATATATTGGTGCAGCCTTACAATTCGGATAATTTGCAAAGGATCATAAATTTATGTCTGGCAGTTCAGGGTGATACCGAGAAAATTCGACACCGACCTATTCTCAGCATATTAACTTCCTGTCAATCTCCTTTAAAATACAATCGTTACGCAATCGATATTTTGATGCTTGCAGGCAAGTACGGGATTCCAGTAGAGCTCAACACCATGCCCATTGCGGGTGCAACCGCGCCTGTTACCATCGCTGGACTTTTGGTTCTCATGCTGGCTGAGCAACTATCTGGCCTTGTCATCTTGCAGGCGTCCAACCCAGGCGCACCTATAATTTTCCGGCCCATTCCGGAGTTCATGGACATGCGCCGTGGTTTGGCCATGGTGGGCCCGTTGGAGGGGGCGTTGGCCGCAGCTGCCTTTACTCAATTAGTCGTGGGCCAATTAGGGTTACCAACAGCCTCATGCAGCCTAAACAGTGATGCCCTGACCTGTGACGGGCAGTCGATATTGGAACGTTTTTTCCACTCCTTTATGCCTGCTTATGCTGGTGCCAACGTGATTGTTGGTGCCGGTCATTATGAGAACTATAACACCTGCGACCCTGTCCAGCTCGTAATGGATGATGAAATTATAGCCATGCTTTTTCGCTCATTGAAAGGTTTTGATGTAGACTCGGAAACGTTGGCCATTGATCCTATTAACAATGTAGGCCCTGGAGGCAACTTTCTGGAGCTAGAGCACACATTGCAATATTTTCGGAAGGAATATTTTTTCCCTAAGGTTGCCGATCATCTCACACGCGCTCAGTTTATAAAGGATGGAGGCCAAGATTTCTGGATGAGAGCCGCAAAAATCGCTCAAGAATTGCTGCTAAAACATCAGGTACCACCATTAGAGGCTACAACTTTGAGGGAAATGGAAAAAATATTGAGCACTTAAAGCGATAAGTTATTTTATAAGATATTATACATCACAAGATAGGGGAGGAACTAACGCATGTCTTATCAAAAAGGCGATTGGGAATGGGTCAAGCGTATGGAGAAAGAGCACATCCTGGTACCCTGGGCGTTTCAAGGTGATTATGTGCCTAAAGTGATCACCGGTGCGAAGGGAAATTATTTTCATGATAGCGATGGTAATGAATATCTGGATTTTACATCACAACTCGTTAACGTCAACATTGGTCACCATCATCCCAAAGTTATCAAAGCCCTGGTGGAGGGGGCTCAAGAATTATGTTACATGGCATCGGGTTTTGGTACTGAAGCAAGGGCACGGGCAGCAGCAGTGCTGGCGGAAATTTCACCTGGCAATCTGAAGAAATCGTTTTTCACCACCGGAGGAGCGGAGGCGATAGAGGCGGCTATTAAATTCTGCAGGGCATTCACCGGACGCAAGAAAATATTCAGCTATATCAGATCATACCATGGATCCACCATGGGCGCTATGACTTTATCCGGCGATGCCCGCAGCTGGCCATTCCTGCCTGGAATTACAGATGTCGAACACGTCCTGGACCCATATTGTTACCGCTGCCCCTTCGGTTTGAGATATCCCAATTGTGGCATTCAGTGCGCCAAGCATATCGAGGAGTGCATCGTGGGTTCAGGAGGCGGGGAATACATAGCCGCCGTATTCGTGGAACCGATCCGGGGAGCCCAGGGGATTATTGTGCCTCCGCCCGAATACATGCCCATGCTCAGGGATATCTGCAGTCGGCACGGGGTGCTTTTAGTGGCCGACGAGATCATGACGGGCTTCGGACGGACGGGCCAATGGTTCGCCTGTGAAAATTGGAAAGTAGTGCCTGACATGATGACCATGTCAAAGGGAATCACATGCGCATATGTGCCTTTCGGTGCCGTCATTGTCAGTGAGCAAATCGCCCAGTTTTTCGAGAATCACCAAGTGTGCCACGGACATACCATGTGCGGGCATGCGCTGGGCAGCGCAGTGGCTGTGGCGGTCATCGAGGTGATGAAAGAAGAGAATCTCGTAGAAAACTCCAGCAAAATGGGGGAAGTCCTTTTAAATGGGCTCAAGGACCTCCAGGAGAAACATCCTTCAGTGGGTGATGTTCGAGGGATGGGGCTATTTGCTGCCATGGAGCTGGTGAAAAACCGCGAGACCAAAGAGCCGATGATTAGCTTCAATTCACCTCTGCAGCGAGGTCCCAATATTAAACGTAAAATCCTTCAAAAAATGATGGATCAGGGGATATATTTCAACGCTGCCAATCCAGGGCCAGCTATAATGTGCGCACCTCCATTAAGCATCACCGCTGAAGAGATAAATCGGGCCCTAGAAGCATTCGATAAAGCATTGGAAATTGCGGATCAGGAGTTGACGCGGTAAAGATTTATTAGTGAAGTGTTTTCGTTGCTTCAGGTTGTTAGAAATGAGATTCCAAGGAAAAGGAGGTGAAACACAATTTATCTTTAATGAAAAGGGCAAATTTGATTAGTATTTCAGGAAGGAGGTAATCTCATGAAATACCAAGGAATTCGAAAAACATTAGGCATAGCAATTGCTCTTTCATTGCTGATTCTTGTAATTTCGGTTCCCATTGTCGCGGCCCAAGAGCTTCTCCGGATTGGATGGCAACCATGCACCTCCAACTGGTACCCTCTCTTTGTGGGCATAGATAAGGGCTTTTACGAAAAGGCCGGAATTAAAATTGAAAACAAAGTATTTCTATCCGGCATTCCAGAGGCTGAGGCATTGGTGGCTGGGGAATTGGATCTGGCCTATCTGGGCAGCACACCCGGCATCATCGTGGGATCTACTGGATTACCGTTGAAATACCTAACCAATGTGGCTCTTTACGTCAACTCGTTGGCCATGTACGTTCAGCCCGACAGCGGGATTAAATCCATTTTTGACCTCAAAGGTAAAAAGATCGCTTATACGAAAGGTTCCACAGGCCACTTTTTTCTGGATTTAGTGCTGGAGAAGGCAGGCTTGAGGGAGGAGGACACTAAGCTTATCAACATGGAGATGGACGACATCGCTGCCACATTCAAATCCAAGCAGGTGGATGCTTGCAGCGTGTGGGAGCCATGGAATTGGGTAATCGAGAAGCATGGGGGAAAGGCTTTGATCGATGCGTCCATGTTAGATAAGCCACCAGGAAAGATTCTTCCCGTCACCATCGGCGATTGCGTCCTCGCGTCAGACAAGATCCTGAAGGAGAAACCACAACTGGTTAGAAAATATTTTGCCGTTACATATGAAACTTTAAAATGGTCCACTCAGAATATCGACGAGAGCGCGAAAATCACCTCAAAATGGTTCGAAATCGGCGGCGCAAAGACCCCGATTGACCAATGCAAGGCTTCTATCACAAAAATGTATATCCACCCCGATTTGGAAATGCAAGTCAAAGAAATCATGCCCAACTTGTACTCCGCAATCCGTGAACAATCATCATTTTTGAAGACAGTGGGCAAGTTGAAGAAAGTAAAAGATCCCAAAGAATTCGTGGACCTAACTGTGTTCTACGATGTGTATGCTATGAGTAAGAAATAATTAAATCAAGAAAGACATGCGGTGTACTTTTTCTGGAATTTCCTATGCCGCATGTCTTTTCTTATAAAGGATGGAGCTATGGCAAGGCTGAGAACTCCATGGATAACTTTTTTGAAAGAAAATCTTATCATAGTCAACATTTTGTCTATGATTCTGTTACTGCTTTTCTGGTTTTTCATCACTTTTAAAGGTTGGATCAATGAAATCTTTCTTCCCAGACCTCAGCAGATCATAAATGTATTAATCGAGTTGATCCAGAGCAAGGAGATATTTCATGACATTTACATAAGTCTTTTTCGAGTCGCTCTGGGATTCCTCCTCGGAGCCGGTATGGCCATTCCTTTGGGATTATTAATGGGATGGTATCGTATGTTTCAGGGATTCGTGGACCCGATCATCGAATTTTTTCGACCCATTCCGCCCCTGGCCTTTATTCCGCTGGCAATTTTATGGTTTGGCATTGGAGAGGAGTCTAAAATTTTTGTCATTTGGCTTGGCACCTTTTTCCCAATTCTCATAAATGTTATCACAGGAATTCGTGAGGTAGAACCTGTCCTTATAAAAGCTGCTTATACACTCGGGGCGAGGGATCGAAACATTTTTTTTGAGGTTTGCCTGCCCGCTTCGTTACCATTCATTCTGGCCGGACTTCGCATTGGGTTGGCCACAGGCTGGACCTGTTTAGTAGCAGCCGAGCTCATTGCCGCCCGCTCTGGCCTGGGCTTCTTGATCGCCGATGCCAGGCGTTACTTTAGGACTGACATCGTAATGTTGGGCATCATCATTATTGGTGTGATTGGTATCCTTCTTGATAGATTGCTCCGGTTTATGGAGAGAAGGCTCACGGAGTGGCAGGAACGATATGTCGAATGAGGAAGCATGACTTATGAAAAACAAGATACTCATCGAAAATGTGACCAAAATTTATAGGTCCAAAAAAACAGAACTGCTTGCCCTTGAGGACATTGAAGTTGGCATTGAGGAGAACAAGTTTGTTTGTATAATCGGCCCTTCAGGATGTGGCAAGACAACTCTTCTTAACATCTTGGCCGGTCTGGACACTGATTACGAAGGACATGTTTATCTTTACCGAAACGGCGTCCAGGAGCTAATCCATCGGCCCGGTCCCGACCGTGGTGTAGTCTTCCAGGAATTTGCTCTCTTCCCATGGAAGAGTGTATACGATAACGTGGCTTTTGGCCTGAAGGTGAGAGGTATACCCCGGGAAGAAATACATGAAATTGTGCCAAGGTTTATTAACCTGGTTGGGCTGAAGGGTTTCGAGAAATCATACCCAAAACATCTCTCAGGAGGAATGAAACAAAGGGTTGCCATCGCTAGAGCTTATGCCAATAGCCCCGAGGTTCTTCTGATGGATGAACCTTTTGGTGCTCTGGACGCTCAAACACGAGACTTCATGCAGAGCTTTCTGCTCAAAATATTGGAGAGAGAGCTTAAAACTGTCGTTTTCATAACTCATAGTATTCCCGAAGCCGTTTTTCTGGCCGATCAGATAATTGTCCTGACGGCTCGACCTGGTAGAATAAAAAAAGTGGTCAATATAGATTTGCCGAGACCCCGATATGACCAGAAAATAAAATTGACCACTAAGTTCTCCGAATTCGAACGTTATTTCTGGGATATGATCATGGAAGAACAACATTTTGATATGACTGACGAGTTTGATGCAGCCAATAATTCCAAGAATCTTCAATAAAATTATCTAAGAGGTGTATGTCAAAAAAATAATTTGCTTAATATTGAGTTTGTGACTATGAAGTCGGTGGAAGATGCCACTTTAAAGCCGGATTTTGCAGTAGAAGATCAAAAAAACACGGAAAACACTTTATTCCTTGCTATAGACAGGAATATAGGACCTCCCCCCTGCCGCCGGCGGCAGCCTTAAATGAAAGCGCCTGCGCGGAAGGTGCAACGAGGAAGAGGCAAAAAATACCGATAAACAAAATGGTTTTTGGAAGGGATTAAAAAATTTCTCGATCCTTACCCCTTGGTGATTTTCTAATTATCATGCTGATCCAAAAAGGTCAATAAAAGAAGCAACAATTTCGATAATGTTTTTATAAAAACCCTGAAAACGTACGGCGGATCGAGGCGTTGCAAACGTAATGGACCAGGGTGACGATGTCGAAGACCGGAAGGCCCATTGCATCCTGCAAAGCCTTATTGAATGGAACAAAGTTGGTACACTCGCAGACGATAGCACCCACATCGGGACGCTTGAGAACCAAAGTCTTGCCAAGTTCCACCATTTCCTGTTCCAGGCGGTCGAAGTCCGCTTCTGGGCTGTTTCCGATGAAAACCGTGGGAAAATAGGCATCCTCCGGCATCCCATGCACAACTACAGGGATTTGACTGGAGGTCCAGCCAGCACCGTTGAAATGATTCTCAGTCAATAAATGAGCTTTTTCTGTCAATACCCCAACCTTGCGCTTTTTGCCGATCATGGAAGAGACCATGGGCACCTGAATCAATGAAGTTGCCAGCACGGGTATCCTGACCGCCTCTGAAAGTATGGGTTGAAAAGGACCAAGAAAGCCGCAGCTCGTAGTGATAAGTCTCACTCCCACCCTCTCAAGCTCACGCGCAGCCTCAACAAAAGGTTCTATGAGTTGAGGGTCTGGGTGCTCCGCCACAATCCGGCGGGAGAAAGCACCCTTTACGATACGATAGCATACGGGATAGTCCCAGGTGTTTGCATTCCCAATATCTCCAGGTATCCGAGGAAATACAGTATCAAGCATCAACACGCCGATGGCCATGCCGTAAGTGGTTCGTCCTCCTCGCACCAGCGTCATAATACTAGTCTCCTCCATCAAGAGATGCGCTCGTCCAGGGAATTAAGGAAATTATTTAAAGTTATACAGCTTTCAAATCCTTCAATCCACGGACCATGAGCACTTCATGCCCCTTGGGAAATGAACCAAGTCCCCCTCTTCAGTTTCCACCTCTTCCATAGGTATTTCGACCCTGACGTGCCCCTCCACCACGTATGCTGTCTCGTCCTTGTGGTATGCTCACTCAAATTAGCTGGGCTCGCACTCCCATGCATTCCAATTATCTGTACCTTTAGACTTCGTTTCATCCATTAACATTTTTTTATTGTTGATCTCCGAAATCTTATGCATTTTTTCCGGCAATATTACTGAAAATTTTTATGAAAAGTCAGATCGAAGCAACTTCGGATGCACACCAACCTATATCAATGGTACCCTTGGTACCCTTCCAGCTCCCCGAGTGGAAGAATCCACCGAAAATGTTCGGGTACGATCTCCTTTTGATGTCCATCTATGCGGGCTGTTATACGGCCGTTGTCCCGGCGGATTCCCAGAGCGAAGGCAGCATCCAGGCTCAGGAGGCGGTCTACTATTTCCATCCACTTCTTATCATCGATCAGTCGTGCCACACACCCTTGATGCTGTGCATCTTCCACCCTTCCCATAGAATCATAGAAAATGACTTCCCCGGCGGATGCGCCGGCCAGGACCTTGGCCCCACTATACGGGGAGGGCATCCGGCGCAGCAACCCATCGCTTCCCCGGAAGAGTCCCAGCACCAGTATCGATCCGCCCATGAGCGCCTGGCAGAGGTGTTCGCAGGCTGTGCCCACCAGGTTGACCTGCAACCCGGGGCCCTGCGGGTCGCTCACCGCGCAAACCCAACTCCTGTCCACCACGTTGCCCAGTATATTAAACTCGCCCCCCTTGGCGGCGTAGCCCACCACCTTGCCGACATCGCCGTGAATCTCCAGCTTGCCGGAATGCATTACCATGCCGGTAAAGTTCTGGGCATGCCCGTGGACCCTGACAACGGCCCCCATGTTGTATGCCCCGCAGTACTCGCCCGGAGAGCCATATATGTCAACCTGCACGTCCGGGGTTGGACCGCTGCCCATGCCCATGGCAATGCCGCGTTGGCCTTGAGCCCTGTAAACGATGAAATGCCTCCATCCTAGCCCATGGGCGTGATCCAGAAAGCAGCCCAGCACTTGCAAAGGGTCCACACCTTGGGGCCGGAATCCTCGAGAGTCTACCACCAGCACCTGTGTTGCATCCTCAGGCGGCTTGAGCTCTATGGCTGTGGCCGCAGTCACCCGAACCAGCCCGTTTCCGCCCGCATGAAGAGCTTCCATGCCATCCAGTATTGCATCTATACGCTTGCGCATCATATGGATCAGCGCTCCTCTGTCCTTGCCTCCCGTGTCCCAACTGGCCAATTGGTCGTGAATTCGGGTCATTTCCTCCACGGCACGCAGGGGAGAAAAGCGCCGCTCTGAGAGATCCAATGCGTTCTTGAATTCACTGAAACCCCATCCGGCCAATCTATCACGCATAAAAGCAACCGGGTCTGATTCCATCTCCCCAGTGTTGAAGCCTGTCACAGAGTGGACACACTTTTTGGATGGTAAGGCTCCTCGAGGGATTTCCACCGGCTGGCCGAACTTGTCCAGCACTTCGTGGCCTGTAATCCGCCCCTCCTCGTCATAAAACACCCTACTCACCATTCCTGTAGTTACCGTAAAAGTCCGGGAAGGGACAGCACTGCGTACAATTCCCAGGCGGTACATCTCCTCCAAGCCAGCGTCGCATCCCTGCTTCTCTGAGCAGATGATGCTCACGAAGGTCTCCCCGTCGTCATAGAGCATTGCAACATTAGGCCGCAGCAGCGAAGGATCAATAATATCCAGCCGCTCTATTACCCTGCGATACGGGTCAATGCGGCCGCACAGGTACTGGTAAGGGCCATCGGGCGCGCTTTCCAGCTCCACCTCCTGAACGCGTTGGAAGCGATCTCTGGTCTCCGGTGGCAACTGAGTGAGATGCCAGCCAGTGGTGGGAGAGAATGATTCGACGAGTGCGTCAAAGGGGTAATGCAGATATTGGCTGAGCAGGTGGAGCTTCAGAGAGGCCACCGCGGTGTCGGTCTGGGCAAGCGTTGTCAGATTGAACTGGCTTACCCGGTTCAGCATTGTCCTGTAATTGGTAGTCTCACCGTTATGGGTAAGGGCCGTGTGCAGTTCAGCAAAGGGGTGGGCGTTCATCTGGTCCACCACAGAGCCGGTAGCCAGCCTTCTGTGGATGACGTTCACCGGCGCATCGGGGAGATCCCAGGGGATTTGCTGGCCGTCGCTCTTCCAGCACCCGGAGTTCTTACCGCATGACAGAACCGCCGCCTTTTTGGTGCTTGCCTCCGCGTAGTTCTCACGGGTGATCCTGCGCGCCAGTCGGTAAATATACTCGTCCTCGGCCTCATGGAGGAATTCCCTGTTATCCCGATAATTTTGGGAGGTCAGCTCCAGGAAACGAATCTGGCATGGCGACCAGGTGGAATCGTGCAACAGCTCATTCTCTATAAAGCGATATAACTCTTCAGGGTGCACCCGTACAAAAAAATGAAAAACGTCGCCAGGGTCATTCTCTCCGAAGCAGCGGAAATCTTGCTCCTGACCTTTTTCATCTCGCCGATAGGGAATGCGGCAATTCTCAAAGTCTCCGTCAAAGCCATCCAGTTGAATCCCCTTGAAGTACTTTTCCAGGATTTCAAACATAATACGCCGACGCATGGCCAGGACTTCCTGCCGAGCCCGGTGCCGCACTTCTTCGGTGGGAATACCCGGCTCTCGGGCCAAATATTCGCGCTCAACGTCGGGCTGCAGGACGCCTTTGATCAGGACGTGAAGGGCATAATGATCCATGTCCCGTGGATAGCACCCACCCTTCCAGATGCCTACGCCGTCCATGCCACGGTTGGCCATCCGCTCCAGCATGAGGTCCATCACATGACCCGGGATGACGTGGTTGGACACTACCGCGGCCACTCCACAATCCGATGATTCCTGCTCATATTTTGGAGCTATTTGTGGCTTCGATGAATGATTCTCGGCCTTCTTTTCCTGAACGTGAGCGGCCGCGCTGCGACGGTTTCGGACCCTTTCTTCGAGCAGTGGCCATTGAATACATTCATAGCGCCCCCGGAGCTCCCGGATGTCGTAAATCCCCAGGCCTGCCAAGGCACGTACCACCTGGGCCTGAAGGATAGCCCGGTAATTGATTATCTGGCGAGTGTTCAATTCCACATCACGTAAAACCTGCATCTTGGGGTCAGAGGTGGATATGCCGCTTCGGCACCCGGACTCGCAGTTGCGGTCCCGCACGCATCCGATAGCGACAAGGTCCGCAGTGCCCAGGATAACTCCATCAAGCCCCATGGCCACAGCCTTAATAACGTCTCCCCATGTCCGGAACCCGCCGCTTCCCATGAAGACCACATAATCCCTGAGCCCATCGTCCATGAGTTTTTCATGACAGATGGGGATGGCATACTCCATGTGCATTCCCATCTGGCCTTTTATGATGTCAGGAGCTGCCCCAGTGCCCCCACGAGGACCGTCCAGCCAGACTTCGATGACCATCCGATTATCCTTGGCTATACGGGCCAATCCAGATACGATGAACTCGATGTCGGGGGATGGGGAAACCTTTATGCATATTGCAGCACGACGATTGATCATGCGCACAGCGTCGATGAAGGCCTTGACGTCCTCGATGGAATAGCAATTATGGAATGGGAAAGGGGAGATAAGGCTGATACCCTCGGCGACCCCCCGTAGCATGGAGACCAGGCCGGAGACCTTTCTCCCGAGCAGATGTCCTCCGATGCCCTGCTTGGCTCCCTGGCTGTAAGCTATGACAACTCGGCGCGTACGACGAATGGTCTCCTTCGTCACTCCAAATAATCCAGTCTTGAGCTCTGTAGAAATGTAAGGTTCATCTTCTGGCGTGACTATAGGAACAAACTGGACCCGCATAGAGGACGGATATCTATTCAAAGTCTCAAGTATAGTTTGATATTCTGAAGATTTATCAGATATCTTACGCAACTGTTGGACCAGTTCCTGGACGGGAATCAGCTTTCTCTCTTCCATCAGGTTTCCAAATAGGGCCACCTGTTCCTCGGCTAAGTCCACCGGGTTCCACTCCGAGTCCATGATGAAGATGGTGGGATACCCTCCCTCGCCCGTGTCCAATTGGGAACCAAAGGCGCGAGTCGCCAAAACCCTTGCTCGCCATGTCCCGGGCCCTATGGACCCCACAGACATCCCTGCTCCGATGAAGGGGCTGCAAAGCTGCAGCTCTGGAGAAATCTGCAGGGCAGTGATCACTTCATCCAGTGTCTTTTCGGGAATGCCATCGGGGTCCTGCGAGAATAGAATGTTCACGTCGTCGAAGCCGTCCCCCAGTTCACCGCGTTCCTCGGTATTAGCCAACAGGAGGGCTTGCCGATCGCCGGCGGCCATTCGTCCCACCGAGGAAATGAGCGAGGCAGGCCAGACGTGGTCGCGGTCAAAAATGTGGTAGCAGGGGCATCCCAGGTTCAAGTCATAAAACTGGTGGGGAGGCTCGGAGGGCCGTATCATTTCTTGCAACTGACTGTAACGCAATCCATGATTGGCTAGGTTGCCTTCCCTATGAATGCGTGCCGTGTTGCACTGTCGATTTCGTTCTTGTCTATGGCGACTTTTGAAGATGTCGAAAACCCTCTCCTCCAAGTTGTCGAAAATCAGCAGGCGGTTTTCCTCGCCCACGGTCTTCTTAATGTCCTTGAAGCCGGAGGCGCCTAAAACCTCGATGATCTGGATGTTCCATACACGGATCAGATTGGCTATGCGGTTCGCCAGCACTGCACGGTCGTGTGGGATCTTAATCCCCTCTCCCTTCAGATAGCGCTGGCGAGCCAGGGGATCGGCCGTCAGCAGCACAGGCCAATCGATGTTGACACCATTCGCCCCCCTCTGGACTGTCTTTTGGGCGTCCGCAGCTGAGCGGATGCCGCCTGAGGCAAGGATGGAAAAACGGTGGCGCAATTTCTTCTCAATAAGAAATCGGTGTACCGCTGGAACTGCATCGGTAGTAGGATAATAGTGCTTCACAGGATCGTAATCAGAGGTAACACACAAGACATCAAAGGGCGAATGGACAAGCTTCTCCAGCTTTAACTGCAACTCGGGATTGGGCCTCAGGTCCGGGTCCACGTGCTTGCTTTCGACTTTCATCACCGCGCATAGAACGGTTGATTCGCCGAACAGGCCGTGCAGTTCATCCATCCGCTCCAGAACGTCATTGTCTATTTCGATTTCCACCAGGTCGGGAAGGCTATACTGCCACGCTTCAGGCCATTGTTTTCCATTCAGCAGTCGTTTGACATCGTTGGCCGTCAGCCGGGGAATCAGCGCATTGATCCTATCCCCTATGATCAATCCATAGCGTTCCACTTCCTCCATCCGAACGGTTACTCGTGTCCCCAACCTTATGGCTGCCTTCAACATCGAGTCCAGCAGTTCTTCACCCCCTTCCATTGGCATGACATCCAGGATGATGGGGGTTTTCAGCTCGACAAGGCGGGGAGCAGGAGTCTCCAGCCGGTCTCCATTGAACACCAGAAATTTAGGGCGCCGCCCCAGATGGATAGCAATGGCATCCGCCGTGCTCTCATACAGGAGGTTCTGCGCGGGCCCAACGATGTGAAAGTGACCGAAGCGAATACCATCGTTGCCGAAGCCGCGATGTGGGTCTCCTTGACCTGTCCCCGAAATGGGAATTCGGCCTGTTGTGGCTTCCAAGTCGATGTGGGAGACAACTTCCGCGTTCCAATACGGATCATCCATGTCAAGGAAGTGCGGATGCAGCTCCACGGAAGTCGCCGGCAAGCCGTTCGCAATCTGTGGGCACCGCTCAATGCAGGCACCGCAGCCCCGGCACAGCATTTCATCCTCCACCACAACTAGACGTGGGTCTGATTCATCGCGCTTCCGCACACCATAGATGCAGGCGTCCACGCATGTCCCGCAGTGAATACAATGCTCATCGTCAATAAGGACCCTGTATATCGGAAAGGTGTTGCGCTGTTCACGGATCTTCTGATCGAAACCGGTGCGGATGACATCCAGGAATCGTTGGAACTCGGGAGTGTTCTCCACTTCCCGAATAAAATCTCTTACTTCCTGAATTGGGAAATCCACATAACGTGCCAGATACTTCTCCAGCTCATCGAAAAGATGGCGATGCTTTAAGTGAACTTGGCATTCTTCGTCGCAGCGGCCGCAGCGCATACAGTAATAAAACGGCAAGACTTGGGATAACTCAAGCTTGCCTGTTTCAAGAGCTCTCTGAATGGTCAGAAGCTTTCCCTTAGCGGTGAGGGTCTCATCCCCGGTGGCCCGATAGACCGGGCATCTGGCAACACAGTTCCCGCACTGGGCACAAGATAAAATATCATTAGAGATTTCTTCTAGCCCCTTGGGAATCACAGGCACGCGCAAACGAAGGGCTTTCGCCGGGATAAGGGAAAACAGCTTGAACATGAGCCACTGGCTGGCTGCCAGCCCCACGTTATAGATTCCCGAATGAAACAAGGTTTTCTGCAGAGGGCCAAAATTTCCAGAAAAGCCGAAAAATTTCCCCGGGTTAAGGATGCCGGCAGGATCCACATTCTTCTTGTATTGAATCAATTCTTTAAGTTCATTTTGCGGGAAGAGGTCGCGCAGGAAAGGCGTGTTCCATATTCCAAGACCATAAGGCTTTCCCCCGTAAAGCTGGATGGCCAGCCTGAGCATCATGGGGATCAGAAGGAGATCTGCATAAAAGATTGCTTTGCGGTGATCAGTCGTTAGCATGGCTAATAATAGGACATGGCCGGGGTCAATCAGGTGAGAAATACAGTAAAAAGTCACGCCCAGCTTCTGGCCCCATTCGGTGATTTTTTCATGGTATTGTACAACCTGATCCAGGGGGAGAATTACTTCATTGGCTAAAAGTGATGGCCCAAGGCGCTTGATTGACATGGGGAAGAAGCGCTCCTCCCACAGGTATGAGGCAGATTCCCCATCCCCGGGGAGAATTCCCTGTTCATCGAGATAAGCCTCAAATTTGTTCGCTTCTTCACCATCGGTGAACGATACCAGCACTACATTGCTGTCTTTAATGGACATCCGACCATTGGATTGTGTTTTCAATGCCCGGATGAATTCGCGATGTTTGACAATAATTACCTCGGGCCGGATGGCGAGGTGATGAGCCAGCCGATGGACAAAATCGTATGCATCGGACAATTTATTAAAGGGAACAATAAATGGATACCAATGGGGAGGCCTCTGGGCCACTTGGAGTGTGGCTTTTACGATAATGCCCATCTGTCCCTCGGTGGAGAAGAAATAGCCCATTTCATGGTCCCCGGCTTCAAAATCCCTAACTTTTCCATCTGGCATCGCCACCCGCAGAGAGATCAACTGGTTTCGCACCGGCCCGTGGCGGAATGTGCCCAATCCGAGTCCGCCGGTGGCCATCCAGCCTATTAGGGTTCCACCCTTTCCCGAGGGCATGGTGAGCAGAGTCATGCCGTGACTTTCAAGCTCCCGTTGTATCTCAATAAACCGAGCACCCGGACCCACCGTCAACCGGGAGGCCTCTGTATCCACCTGGATGGTGTCCATTAACCCAAGGTCGATCAAAAATCCGCCACTGGAAGGGACTGCCCCTCCGTATCCCCATGTTCCAGCCCCGCGGATTGTCAAAGGTATGTAGTTTTCTTGGGCAAATGCAAAGATTTCAAGAAGGTGCTTTTCTGTGGTGGGCTGGAGAATCAGGTCAGGCAAACTCTTGAGAAGGAGATCACGGATAATTGGCGGGATATCCACATTGAGGTCATGGCGGAAATATTCAAGCTTTTCTCTATTATCAACGACCTTCAAGTCAGGATATCGGCGAAAAAGACTTCCGAAGGCTTTTCTCAACGCAGATGAATGATTCTGACTTTTCACAATACTGACTCACCATCAAAATATTGATGTTATTTTCCCTTGGCTAGGGGTCCCTGTCCATATTTTCGTCTGCGCAGCATATAAACGCTCGTCGTGCAAAACGGGATTTCAGGAAAACGATGCACCCTAGATTTCACACGAATCAAGAATGTTGCTCACCACTTAAAAAAACTTGCTAATCATAAAAAATTTTAACATTATCACTGGGGTGTGTCCAGAGGAAAAAGAAGAGTTCGTGATGTAATTCCAAAAATAGGTAACATCCATTAAAGTTGTCTGTGGATTACTGGATGAGAAATAAATAACTGATAGAACTCTCTCGATCCCGTAGAACTGATCGTTCTCGCTCATCTGAGGATAGAGCCGGGAGATGATTCGGTTTCGTTCTTCAGCTTCCACATCGCGTATCCTTATCATTTATGATTGGTATGTGGGCCTGACATATTCCGGGTACATGTTGTATAACCAGCCTTGGGTGGTCCCGGAACGCCTAGCTGTAAACGGCGGCAAGGGCGCGGCGCCGCTCAAGGAGCCAATCTATACGATTCATCTGGGCCACTCCCACTAAATTTTTCTCCTCTCCCGAACAAGGATGGCTTCTCAGAGCGGACATTGGAGACTTTCCGGGCCAAAATGCGACGGATGGGTCTCATCGACCACATCACCCGCTTCAATAAGAATTATGGTTATCGCGAAGGTTGAGTCTTCTCCAGGCGCTTCCAGCATCTCCTAAAACAGCTTGCAGAGCTATCGCTGCGCTTCAGAGAGCGAAAGGATAATAAGCAGGAGAAGAAGGATCGGGATTTATTCAGATAACTTTAAGGTTTTCAATGTCTTTCATAATTTTATCATCAAGTCCTTCGATTCATTTTTACTTGACCAATGAAGTCTCTTGAGCAACAATAAACATTAAAATATGATTGAGAGAAAGAAGGGAGAATAGCACATGGATTTTTATGAGGTTATTAATACGCGCCGTTCTGTGAGATCTTACAAATCTGACCCAATTCCCGAGGAAGTTCTGAAACGTGTTTTGAATGCTGCACGGTTCGCGCCCTCTGGGGGAAACAGGCAGCCCACGAGGTTTATCTTAATACGTGATGAAAAGCGTAAAAAACAGCTCGTCCCGCTCTGTAACGGCCAGAGCTTTATATCTCAAGCTCCGGTGGTGATTGCCGGCTGTGGTCAGGACATTCGAATTAACCGCGGTGGATACATGGGAAAGCTATCGATGCTTATTGATGTTGCCATTGCTTTTGATCATCTCACGCTGGCAGCCCGCGCCGAAGGCCTGGGTACTTGCTGGATCGGCTCTTTTGACAATTCAGGGATTAAAAAATTTCTCAAGGTCCCGGAAGATTTTCACATAGTAGCACTGACGCCACTTGGCTATCCACTGGGTGATCCTTTTGTAGAGACTACCAATCGGCTGCCTCTGGAACAATTGATATGCGAGGATGAATGGAAATTGTAATTAAATTTTCTATTCTGGGGATAGAATGCTCACTAGGGAGGCTCTTCTTGTCTCACGGGAAACACCACGGAAATCAATATGCCATTCCTGTTCTTCATAAAATAGGAACCTCCGAAAATCTCTCAGCGATTTTCACCATCATGTAATCTTTGTGGTTCGGAGAATGAATCCTGGGCAACAAAGTAAACAACTTCTGGAAGGCTATGTTGGGGTGAAGTTCCAGGCTATTCAGCGTTCGAAGGAAGTGCGGCCTGAAGGGGCAGAACTTTATGCCCAGTTCAAACATACCTGCGAACACCTCAAGGCGCATAATATGACTCCGGCTAATGCTGGGAATCTCAGTATTCGCCATGGGGTCGGTTTTTTCATATCAGCCTCGGGCTCAAACCTGGGGCGCCTGGAGGAAAACGAGCTGATTTTCGTGGAGCATTGCGGCGTAGAATCCGGAAAAGTTTTCTACCGCGGATCTCTCAAGCCTTCCTCTGAATCAATCATGCACTGGCTTATCTATCAGAATCGACCAGAAGCTCGGGCCATTATTCATGCGCACGATGAATTCGCCACTCGTCCCGAGTTGCTGGTGGGGGAGGTTGAGGAATCTGAACGTGAAGAGCCTTACGGCAGTATTGAGCTTGCGAGCATGGCAATTGCAACATTCCAACGGGCTGAGCGGATAATCGTTTTGAAGAATCACGGATACGTCGCCATTGGGCCTGACCTCGATCGAACTTGCGATATTGTCGTGGACACCCACATGAAGCTTCTTGCTAAGCGAAAGAACTAAGAGCCGTCAAGCCGCAAGGATGGTCGCCTGACTTATATTCTTTTCGGTCAAGATAATACAATGCGATTTTAGGATTATGAATTATTTTAAGATCCTGACAATTATTTTTGCCCTATTATACCTCATTAGCCCTTTCGACTTTCTACCGGATTTCATTCCCATTGGAGGTTGGCTTGACGATGCCTTCATTTTGGGAGTCTTGATCTATTACCTCAGTCAAGGAAGGCTACCAAGATTTTTTACCTGGCGGAGAAAGGCCTCAAAAGGTGGTGAGTATCACAAGAAATGGTCTGATGGGGCAGGCGATTTCAGAAAAGAAAGAACTCACAATGGGGCTGCCTCTAAAGCTCAAACTGATCTCAAAGACCCTTATGAAATTCTTGGGGTCAAGCCCGGAGCCAGCCCGGAGGAAATTAGGGCTGCTTATCGTCGGGCCGCTCAAGCTTATCACCCCGATAAGGTCTCTCACCTTGGCCAGGAGTTTCAAGAGTTGGCTAAAAAAAAGTTCATCGAGATTCAAGAAGCTTATGAAAAACTTTCAGGGAAGAAAGGGTGATGATCCGCTCACTTATAAAGATTACCATGTAAATGTCTGCTCTTTACGATCATATTATTTATGCTGACAAGTTAGATGTTCATCTGTATGAAGAGCTTAATGCTGATAAAGAAAGAGGCATTTTGGAGGTTATGGGATTATTATTTTCTAGAATTTTTAATCTTTTTCATCCATCTTAGAGATTTTACGAGTCAGTTATCTATCGATTTCTTTCAGTTTCATCTCCAGTTTCCTTTTTGCACGAAGATATTTCCTTAAAAGCCTTTCGTCGATCATGGAGATAGGTGATCGTCATCCCTTTATAATCCCGAACAATGCAGTTAATTAGTCTCCATCCGGAAACTATAATTTATTGAATTAATTACAAATTAATT
>CAZTAS010000021.1:0-40953 GCA_964611635.1 uncultured Thermodesulfobacteriota bacterium | reverse complement strand
TGGGAGCCTATCTGCGTGGGTACCACCACCAGCACAAGGATGGACCGTTTTACCCCTGGGCTCATAGAGAAATATGGGGCGCGTGCCATCGTTGGCAAATCCGGGCTTTTGGAGGGAAGCCTTGAGGCCATGAAAAAACATGGTGCTGTTTATCTGGCCATTGTAGGAGGAGCAGCCGCCGTGGAAACCCTCCAGATCGAGGAAGTGGCCGCAGTTCATTGGGAACACCTCCACCCTGAAGCCCTCTACGAGTTTCGGGTCAAAGATTTCGGCCCACTCACAGTGGCCATGGACTCCCATGGAAATCATCTTTACTTCAACGTAAAAAACGAGGCTAAGCGGCGTCTCCCAGAGATTTATCAAAAACTTGGTGTGACGTAAAAAAGTTGGGAAAGGGTGAGATTCTTTCCAGACCCATTAATGGAGGCATTTATGTTTCACAAGAGGGCCTTGCGGTGCGTGGAGGCGCGAATGGGTATTATTTCCAATAACGGAGAGCTCATTCGCGAACATAGGTACTTCAACGACACAGTCATGGAATCGATGTTGACCAACATCCACCGACTCGATGAATTTCCCTTCGAGGAAGGTCGAGATACCGATTTTATCGTGGTGGATGACCCTCATGTGAAACCCAGCGTTGAAATTACTCAGAATGCGTGTTTTTGCTCCGGGGATTTCAGCAAGTGGGAGAAAATCTGCGCGGACAACCGCTACAGCCTTTTTGGCAATCTTGGTCTCTTTTTCCGTTACACAATGGCCACCCTGGAGCGCTATCACAACATTTACAGCTTCCATGCCAGTTCCATGTATGTTCCAAGCAACAACACCATTCTGCTCATCGTCGGGGGCGCCGGAGCAGGCAAGACCATTTATCTGTTGGAAGCGATCATGTCAGGCTGGAAGATTCTGAGCACAGAGATGACCCACTTCCGCTTCACCGATAAGGGATATGAGGTTATCAAGGGCGCCCTGTTCGACAATATCAGGGTCGGTAATCTAGTGTACGATTTTCCAGAAGTGCCGAAGAAACTCGGCATCCAGGTTCCACAGGTTGAAGATGTATGGGGGCATAAATTTGCACTGGATCTAACCCCTCTTCAAGCCGAGGATGTGTACTTGAATCCCCGGCTACAGATTATCAATGCCCACATTGAGTCTCACCGGCCCACAGCCAATGTGACCGTAATGAAGAAAAAGGATAAAGTGGTCTGGACCCTTTACCAGAATGCCAGTGAGAAGCTCTCACTCCCCTGGTTGATGTATGAGCAGATGCCGGTGGATGGGTGCGATGATTCGGCACTGGCATGGAAGAGACTGGAGACCATGCGCCGAATTGTAGATGAGGTGGACATGCTACCGGTAAAATCGGTTATTGCCGGTGCTAAAAATTGTTTGGAGGGAATCGAAACATGAGCGTTAAAGCATTTGATGGCGTGTTTGAGATGCCTGTGGAAGGCCGAACGGTGAAGCCCAGGCAAACAGGCGTTACCATGTTGATCGACAAGGGACTTGGACTGGCGGCCACCGAGGATTTGCTGGGGATCGCGGGTGATAGCATCGACATCATCAAGATGACCTTCGGCACAACCGCATTTATGGACCTGGATGTGGTCCAGGAGAAGGTGGAGATCATTACCAGCTATGACACAATCACGATGCCCGGTGGGACTTTCATGGAGGTGGCTCTCTGGCAGGGGGCTTATCCCCGGTATCTCAAGCGGTGCATGGAGTTGGGCTTCGATGGCATTGAGATAAGCGATGGTACAATAGAATTCGACCTGGAAACGCGCAAGGATTGCATCAAGCGTGCCGTTGATATGGGGTTTGTGGTGCTGACCGAAGTGGGAAAGAAGGATCCAAACGAAATAGTGGCCACAGATCTCATGCACAAAGAGATCGCCTCTGACCTGGAGTGCGGGGCATTCAAAGTTATCGTGGAAGCCCGCGAGGCAGGCAAGGGGGTCGGTATCTTCGATAAAGAGGGTAAGGTTAAAACGGACGAGATCGATGCCATCATTAAAGGTGTTGACGATATTACCAAGCTGGAATGGGAAGCCCCCATCAAGGACCAGCAGCAGCACCTGATCCTGCGATTTGGATGTAATGTGAATCTGGGCAACGTTCCCCCAGAGGACATATTAGCACTGGAGGCGCTGCGCTGCGGGCTCAGGGGAGATACCCTGAAAAAAGCCTGGCTGGCAAGGAAAGAATGGAAAAAGTGAAGTGTGCCTCGCCCGCTTAAGGACGGGTGCTCCAAGCGTATATTCTCCGTGAAAAACGGAGGCAATATTCTTTCACAAAAGAAAGAGCTGTTATGGAATCGATAAAAGCTGACATTTTGATTATTGGCTCGGGGGCAGCCGGCATGATGGCAGCGCTCCACGCGTATGACGCCAATGACAAGCTGGACATTGTTGTGGCAGCAAAAGGCATCTTGGGCAAGGGAGGATGCAGCCGCATGGTCCAGGGAGGCTTCAATGTGGTCCTGAATCCAGAGGATTCTTACATGAAGCACTTCACGGACACCGTGAAAGGCGGGCAGTTCATTAATAATCAGGATTTGGCCTGGACACTGGTGACCAACGCAACCCCCGTTATCAAAGCAATGGAGACTCGTTACGGATGCTTCTTCGACCGGAACCCGGACGGGACTATTCACCAGAAGCCGTTCGCCGGGCAGTGCTTTGATCGGACGGTACACAAAAGAGATTTGACCGGCATCGAGATTGTATCCCGGGCCGTTGACCAGATATTAAAGCGCAATATTCGCGTGATGGACGAGCATCGGGCGATAGAGTTGTTGTTCGATCGGAGCGGTTCTCGCATTGTGGGAGCCCTTCTGGTGGACATCAAGCGGGGGAAATTCATCGTTGTTAACGCCCGCACAACGCTGGTGGCAGCCGGCGGCGGACCGACCATGTACAAATATTTTGCCCCTGCAATGGACAAGTCGGCCGACGGTCTTGCCATGCTCTATCGTAGCGGCGCGGAAATGGTGGATATGGAAATGGTCCAGTTCCATCCCACAGGCTTGCTGGTTAAAGGATCAATTGTGGCCGGGACGGTCCTGGAGGAGGGCCTGAGGGGTGCAGGGGCCCGGCTCTATAACGCCCTTGGCGAGCGGTACATGGAAAGATATGCTCCAGATGTCAAGGAGAGAGCTACCCGCGACGTTGTCTCACGCAGCGGTTACCTTGAGATCACGGCGGGCCGTGCTTTTGACCATGGTGGTGTTCATCTGGACGGCTCTCACCTTGGGGCTGACTTCATTTATAAGACTTTTCCGGGAATGGCCCAACGATGCGCCGATTATGGATTTGATCTGGGGCGAGGGCCAGTGCCTATTACCCCGACTGCCCACTACTTTATGGGCGGGGCTATCATCACCGAGCAATGCAGAAGCACCCTCGACGGTCTTTTTGTCGCGGGAGAGGATTCCGGCGGTGTACACGGTGCCAACCGGCTGGGCGGCAACGGCATTGCTGATAGTTGCGTTTTCGGTTCTCTGGCCGGAGAAGCCATATCTCAATATGCACCTGAACAAGATCTTATGGAGCCAGATCCAAAGCTGGTGGAGGAGATTCAACGTCAGGTACTGAAGCCTTTCGAGAAAAGTGATGGCGAATCACCATTTGCCCTCCGCGATCAACTCCGCGAACTGATGTGGGCAAAGGTGGGTTTAGTGCGAAACGGGAAAGACCTCCAGGAGGCCATCAATGAACTGGACGAGATGGCGGAAAAGGTCGGCCACGTGAGTGTAGACAGCGGCTTGCCTTACAATCTGAAGTGGCATGAGTGGATTAACCTGACGAACATGATAGAGGTTTCGCGCATTATAGCCCGTAGCGCCCTCCTGCGGGAGGAGTGCCGGGGGTCTCATTTTCGGATCGATTTCCCGAAGCAGGATAATAAAAACTATCTGATTAATTATTTTGTGAGACGAGATACCGATCAACCGCAGTTCGAGAAGCGCCCTGTGAGGTTAACACGTATGGCACCACCCGACATTGAGGCACCCGTCGCAGCGGCGAGCGGAAACCCCGAAAGGCTGGAGCGGTAGGAGGAATGGCGCATATCATGTCCGATGAAACTATAGTACAGTTCAGGGTTCCCCTCAAAAGGGGAGAAGATGATCCTTACCGCTGGCGCAGCACACTGCCCGGGATGTGGGCATGGTTATGGCAGCGGATATCGGCTCTTTTGATAATCATATTTCTCGGTCTTCACTTGGTTCTTACATATCGCCCGTTAATTCAGTTGCTTTTGCTAGTAGTGGTAACGTTCCACGCTGCCCTTGGGCTGCGAGTCATATTACTGGACCTTGGGGTAGTGCACGTAAAATATCAGCGCGCCCTTTTTGGTGGGCTGATGGCGCTTGGGATCATACTGCTGATCCTGATTTGGACCTCCATCTATTAGTGCAATCAGGCAAGTGCCTTGAATATTTTTGGAAAGCTTACAAGCTTGCTAAATAAACCATAACGCATCCTGAGGCACACAATGACGCAATTAAAGTTTGCGGCACCTGCTTCAAGAAGGCATTAATAAGGTAAAGAAATGACAGCCCGCATGTTTAGAATTTTCCGGTACGATCCTATCACAGGAGAGGGAGGGAGATACGACAGGTTTGAGCTGAATGTTGAGAATGAAGAGCAAACCTCTGTTCTTGATGCTCTTTTCCGAATCAGGGACGGTGTGGACAGCACGGTCGCTTTTCGCTGCGCCTGCCGGGTGGGGATGTGCGGCTCGTGTGCGATGGTTATAAACGGCCGAGAGCGGCTGGCATGCAAGACCATCATTGGAGACTTGGCTCCGGGAGAGATTACTGTCCGTCCATTAAATCATTTTCCCGTCGTTAAGGACCTGACGGTCGATCTTCAGCCGTTTTTTGAGAAATATAGAAAGATCCAGCCATATTTTGAGCCAAAGAGTGACATCCAGGAGCCTGCCATCATCCGGCCCGACTCGGAAGAAAGGCAGATCATTGCTGACCATACAGAATGCATTGCTTGCGGAGCATGTGTGTCTTCATGCACAATGGCGTTTTGGGACGAGAAGTATCTCGGCCCTGCGGCATTGAATCGCGCTTTTACCCTACTGGCGGATAGCCGCGATGGACTTGGTACCGACCGGCTGATAAGCACACTGGGAGAACATGGATGCTTTCGATGTCATACAGAGTTTAACTGCACCGATGTCTGTCCAAAGGAGCTCAGCCCTACGCGCGCCATCAAATACATACAAATGCTCGCGCTCAAAGAGGGTTTGCCCTGGAAAAGGATGCCCGCACCGGAAACGCAAGAGGTCATTGAAACTCCCTTTTCCCAATACGAAGGGCCGCGGGATGAGGAATGGAGCAGGAGGCGGTTTTTATCCCGTGGTGTAATGGTATTGGGTGGAGGTGCAGCTTTGTTTTTGGTTGGTCTTTTATGGGCTTCCACCCAGGGACCATCCATGGTTTTGCGGGAAAGAAAATGGGTACGGGTAGGCCGGCTCTCAGACTTTCCTCCAGGCCGAATCCGAAACGTCAATATCTCTTTTGAAGTGAAGGACGGATATTACACAAGCCGTGTAGTACGTCCCATTATGATTTCCAGAGAGGCAGGGGCCGGCGAATTGGTTGTCTTTCAATCTAAATGCACTCATCTGGGCTGTACAGTTCGGTGGGACGAGCGCAAAGAACTTTTCCTGTGTGCTTGTCATGGAGGCCAGTTTTACAGGGATGGGAGGGTCAAGGCAGGTCCTCCCTCCAGATCCCTGGATCGCTATCAGGTCAAGGTCGAGAGCGGTGAATTGATGGTCTTGGAGGCGTAACTCGTGGGAATCAGGCAGTTCATTAACCAGCGCTTGGGGTTGGGCTCGCTTAATGAAGTTCTACTAAGCAAACCAGTGGGAGAGGATGTTAACTGGCTATTTACGCTGGGAAGCCTCTCCTTCCTTCTATTTATGGTCCAAGCTATCACAGGGATAGTGCTGGCATTTTATTATGTTCCTTCTCCCGACTACGCCTATCAGAGCATGGAATACATTGTTCGGGATGTGACTCTGGGCAACGTTATTCAGGGCATTCACCACTGGGCCGCATCAGCCATGGTCATCGTGGTGGCACTCCATATGATTCGCACCTTTTTCTTCGGTTCTTACCTGGAGCCGAGGGAACTGACCTGGATGATCGGCGTTCTGCTGCTGGCGGTCACGTTAGCTTTCGGTTTCACCGGGTACTTGCTGCCATGGGACCAGAAGGCCTACTGGGCCACGGTGGTGGGAACAAACGTGCCAAAGGACATTCCAGTTATTGGTTCTTTCATAACACGTTTGTTACGCGGAGGAGAAGAAGTCTCTGCCCTTACGTTGAGCCGGTTTTACTCGGTTCACATGTTAATCCTCCCTATGTGCATGATGATCTTAGTAGGGCTGCACATTTATCTGATAAGGCTGCACGACATGGCCGGCCACTGGCGAGAGGATCATCCCGGGAAATCTCGCAAGCATCCCTTTTTCCCATACAGCATGTTCAAGGATTCGGTGATCTTTACCGCTGTTTTCGCGCTCATCCTTGTCCTTGCATTTGCAGTACCTCTGGAACTTGAAGAAATAGCAGGAACTCTGGATCCTACATATCAACCTCGCCCAGAATGGTATTTCATGTGGTTGTTTCAATTGCTTAAATATTTTGAGGGCAAATTTGAAGCGGTAGGCTCGCTTGTAATCCCCGGTATAGGCTTTCTCCTGCTGCTTTTTCTACCTTTCCTGGGCCGAAACCGAAGTCGAAACCCTGCTGACCGCCCGCTGGCATCAGCGCTGGGGGTTGCGGTTATTATGGCTCTGGTATATATGAGCTTTCTGGGGGCGGCCGATTCGTATTTTCCCTATGGAAAGATTATTACTGTTCCAGATCGCCCTCTGCATCCTAAGGAACTCAAGGGGGCACAGGTGTTCGTTGAGAAGGATTGCTCTTACTGTCACCATGTGCTGGGCCGCGGGGGTCGGCGTGAAGGTCCCGATCTGTCCAATATAGTGGCCAAGGGCCGCTCAAAGGAATGGCTCATCCGATTTATTCGGGATCCACAGGCTATCAGATCATGGTCGATTATGCCAAAATATGATTTTACACAAGAGGAGTTGGAAGCTCTAGCCCAATACCTTCTGTCTCTTGATTTCGATACATATCGACCCCGGGTTGTGGGTCGCCAAAAGGTGCTTGAGGGTCGGCTTCCCATGAAGCAATGATATTTTGACATCTTATCAAAAAGTTATTTTTTACTTGACAAAAATGATATCATGATGGAATAAAAAATGAAAGTTAAGGATAAGGGGTGATTGAAACAATTAACCCGTAAAGTGATTGCCAAAAGCTGTGAGGATATGCAAGATATTCGGATCGCCTCTGTTGCAATGAGATCGGTGGTGGGCGAGACAACGGCGAATTTGGCCCGGATGGAAAAATTTGTTCGGGAAGCGCAAGATAAAGGGGTTAAGCTGATCTGCTTTCCTGAAATGTGCGCAACCGGATACAGCATTGAGAATGATATCCTGCATTATGGAGAGCCGATTCCAGGGCATGCCACAGATGCAGTGGTCCAGATGGCGAAAACGTATGATATGGCCATTCTGGCTGGCATAGCCGAAAAAGGGCAAGATGGGCGATTGAGCATAAGTCACTTTGTGGCCACTTCTCAGGGGATACTGGGAGTTTATCGAAAGATCCATCTGGGCAGCGTCGAGAAAGGCCTTTATCAATCGGGCAGGCGATTGCCGGTATTCCAATTTGGCCGGTTCACCTTCGGCATCGAACTTTGTTACGATGCGCATTTTCCAGAACTCAGCACAATTCTTGCAATGAAGGGAGCGGAGGCGATTTTTATTCCCCACGCCTCACCCCATGAGAATCCATCGGAAAAAAGGGATCGGTGGATGCGATACTTGGCAGCTAGGGCATACGATAACAGCCTTTTCGTGGTGACATGCAACCAGGCGGATCTTCATCGTAAAGGGTTTGCCCTTCCGGGTGTGGCAATTATCCTTGATCCCCGTGGGCGGGTGATGAAGGCGTTCATTGGTGGGGGCGAGGGGATGATCATATCGGATCTGAAAGCCAGTGAGCTCGACGAGGTAAGAGGGGATGGGAAACGGTTTTTTTTACGACACCGAAGGCCCGAGATTTATCGGGACCTTCTGGTTTCTATGGCGGGAGATGCCTCTGCCTGATAAGGATGAGCACCTAGGGAAATTATTGGTTGATAGTAAAATTAGAGACGAACGGATATTATTCGAAATGCGGTTTTCATGATTCTCCGCATTTTTGCAAAATAGTAATAAGTCCCTTCTGCTAGGGCTGGGTCAGGCTGTGAGGAGATTTTTTTTAATAACATCACATCGAGGAGGAAAAAAATATGGTAAAATCAGAAACCCCTTTGTTGGACGAACTGGAAAAGGGGCCATGGCCAAGTTTCGTGAAAGACATGAAGCGTATGGCTGAAAAGAAACCCGCCGTCAAGGACCTCTTGCATCAGCTGGAGCGTTCTTACAAGGACAAAATCGGACACTGGAAACACGGCGGCATCGTCGGCGTTATGGGATATGGGGGCGGCGTGATCGGGAGATATACGGACCTGCCTGATGAATTCCCAAACGTCCATTCCTTCCACACATTGCGCGTCAATCATCCCAGCGGCTGGTTTTATACCACGGAGGCATTGAGGAAGGTCTGCGATGTTTGGGACAAGTATGGTAGCGGGATGACCAATTTCCACGGCTCCACAGGCGATATCATTTTGCTGGGGACAACAACGGAGAACCTGCAGCCATGTTTCGATGCCCTCTCAGAGATAGGTTTTGACCTGGGCGGCTCCGGATCAGTGTTGCGCACACCCAGTTGCTGCGTTGGGCCGGGGCGTTGTGAATGGTCTTGTATTGATACCCTTGATCTATGCAATGACCTGACACACACATACCAGAATGAGCTGCATCGGCCGATGTGGCCATACAAGTTCAAGTTCAAGATGTCCGGATGCCCCAATGACTGCGTCGCTGCCATCGCACGGGCAGATTTATCGATCATAGGCACCTGGAGAGACTCAATACAGATCGACCAAGAGGCTGTCAGAGAATACGTTGATGCAGGGCTGGATATCCAGAGGGATATCTGCGACCAGTGTCCCACAGAGTGCATGGAGTGGGATCCTAAGAGCAAAACCCTTAATATCTATGACGAGGATTGCACTCGCTGCATGCACTGCATTGACGAGATGCCCAGGGCACTGAGGCCAGGGAAGGACCGGGGTGCCACATTACTGGTTGGCGCCAAGGCACCAATACTGGAGGGAGCCATAATTTCATCGGTGATTGTCCCCTTCACTAAATTGGAACCTCCTTATGCGGAACTTAAGGACCTGATAGAAAAAATGTGGGAATGGTGGGATGAAAATGCGAAGATGAGGGAGAGACTCGGAGAACTAATCAACCGTCTGGGCATGCGGACATTTTTGAAAGAAATGGGCCTGCCGCCGGTTCCACAGATGATTAAAGCTCCACGCGCTAATCCTTTTTATTTCTGGGAGCCAGAAGAAATTAAGTAGGAGGTATAATAAAGTGGGAAAAACAGATATAGGTCCTCCGGACTATAAAACAATGCTTCATCCCATAATTAAGAAGAATTATGGGCAGTGGAAATATCACGAAATACTTCAACCCGGCGTGCTGATGCACGTGGCAGAGAGCGGCGATAAGATTTTTACCGTCAGGGCCGGATCGGGACGACTGGTGAGCACTGATTTCATTCGTGAGGTTTGCGAAATCGCCGACAAACACTCAGACGGCCACCTGCGCTTCACCAGCCGACATAACCTGGAGTTCTTTGTTACTGACGAGTCAAAATTGGAGCCTTTGATGGCCGAATTAAGAAGCAAGGGTTTCCCTATCGGTGGCACTGGCAGAGGGATAACAAGCATCATACATACCCAGGGATGGATCCACTGCCACACACCGGCCACCGATGCCTCAGGGCCTGTCAAGGCGGTCATGGATGAGATGTACGAGTATTTCACTTCCATGAAGTTGCCGGCGCAACTCCGCATCGCCCTGGCGTGTTGCCTGAACATGTGTGGCGCGGTCCACTGCTCGGACATCGCAATTCTCGGCATACATCGGCTTCCACCCAGAATAGAGCATGATCGTCTGCGCAACGTTTGCGAGATTCCCACGACCATAGCGTCATGCCCCACGGGGGCCATTCGCGCCTACCCTGAAAAGAAGAGCGTGCAGGTCAAAGAGGAGCGCTGCATGTACTGCGGTAACTGCTATACCATGTGCCCGGCCATGCCTCTGGCGGATCCTAAGGGAGACGGAATCTCCATCTGGGTGGGTGGAAAGGTGTCCAACAAGCGGACACCCCCACGGTTTTCCAAGCTGGCTATACCCTTTCTTCCCAACAACCCTCCGCGTTGGCCAGAGGTTGTGGATGCCATCAAGAACATTGTGGAGGTTTACGCCAAACATGCCAAGAAGTTTGAGCGGATGGGAGATTGGATCGAGCGGATCGGCTGGGAGAAATTCTTCAGGCTGACCGGCATCCCATTCACTATGCAACATATTGACGATTTCAGGCTTGCGCCGGAGACTTATAGAACCTCAACTCATTTCAAGTTTTAAACAAAAAAGGTGAGTTCCTTTCAGGCATACACCCCTGCGCCGGGTAATCACTGATCAGGGGTTTGTCTGAAAAGGCTTTTGACTGGCCAGCCACTATCGGAGCAACCGGTTTTTGATGACTTTTTGGATTTTAGACAAACAATGATAGCTGAGTATCCACGCCTGATTGTAGCCGCCCTGCGAGGTGGAGCCGGAAAGACTGTTCTTTCAATGGGCCTGATTGCGGCCTGGCGAAACAAGGGGCTGAAAGTCGTTCCTTTCAAGAAAGGTCCTGATTATATTGATGCGGGGTGGCTCTCTATGGCAGCGGGTCGACCTTGCTATAACCTCGATTCATTCTTGATGGAAAAGGATGAATTGCTCCGTTCTTTTGCCTTGCGTGCCAGCAGCGGACAGATGGCCTTGGTGGAGGGCAACCGCGGTCTGTACGACGGCATGGACCTGAGCGGGCGGTACAGCACCGCCGAACTTGCCAAATTGCTTCTCGCCCCGATTGTGCTTGTGGTGGATTGCAGCCTTGTTACGCGAACTTCTGCGGCCATGGTGCTGGGATGCCAACAGTTAGATCCGGAGGTGGACATCAAGGGGGTGGTGCTGAACCGGGTGGCACGCAGCCGTCACGAATCCATTGTCCGTTCATCCATAGAGAAGTACTGCGGAGTCCCGGTGATTGGGGCTTTGCCCAGGCAAGACCGAAATTTTTTACCCGAGCGGCACCTGGGCCTTCTACCTTATGAGGAACACCCGGCTAATGATAAAGCGTTGGCTGAAACCTTAAAGATGGTTGAGGCGAACATCGACCTAGATAAGCTGCTGGATTTGGCCTGTAAAGCAGCACCCATGAAACTGCCACATCGATTAACCCGGAAGACCTCTCAATCACAATGCAGGCGCGCAAGGATCGGGGTGATTAGGGATTCTGCTTTTCAGTTCTATTACCCTGAAAATCTTGAAGAGTTGGTAAGACTGGGTGCAACGCTTGTGGAGATCAGCGCACTACGGGAAAAAGAGCTGCCAGAGATCGACCTGCTATACATTGGAGGCGGATTCCCTGAGACTCATGCGGAGGCATTGACCGAGAACAATGATTTTCGGACATCGCTCAGAAAGGCCATTGAATGTGGGTTGCCCGTTTACGCTGAATGCGGCGGCTTGATGTACCTGGGAGAGAGTCTGGTGTTCCAGGAGGAAAAATATCCCATGGTAGGAGCTTTGCCTGTAGTGTTTGGGTTTGATCATAAGCCTCAGGGGCACGGGTACACAATACTTGAGGCCCAAAGGCCCAATCCTTTCTTTCCAGAAGGAAGCATCTTGCGGGGACATGAATTTCATTATTCCCGGGTTTTGCACTGGAAAGAAGATCAATGCCACCTGGCTTTCTCTGTGAAGCGTGGATATGGCTTGAACGGAAGCGGGGATGGGCTGTGTTATCGAAACGTATTGGCCCTTTACACGCATCTCCATGCTCTGGGGACAAAAGGATGGGCGCAAGCCTTGATCCAAAAAGCTGTATCCTCCATACACTTAAAGCAAGCCATGGGATAGTGCGTAGGAGCATAGCGGAACTAACTTGTATTCGTAATAGAAATAAATCACTGATAACGTGAAAAATATTGCGCTATAGGGATTTGAAATCCTGATATCTTTTAATTGCCTGCTTTTTAGAAGCAATGTAAAATACATTATAATAAATTTATAGAATTCTGTGGCGCAACCTTTGCCCATAATTTTGATGGAGGTGTAATTTTGCCAGTTATCGAGTTAGCAGGAAAACAATATGATGTTGATGAAGATGGATTTCTCCAAGAGCTGGATAAGTGGAGCGAAGATTTTGTCAAAGGTTACGCTCATGTGGAAGGAGTAGAACAGCTTACAGATGAGCACTGGAAAATAATTAACTACCTTCGCTCCTATTATCTTGAGTTCGGCATCGCACCGATGATACGAAAACTTTGCAAGGAGACGGGCTTTAATCTGAAAAAGATTTACGAGCTTTTTCCATCCGGGCCTGCCAAGGGTGCCTGCAAACTTGCAGGGCTTGCCAAGCCTACCGGCTGCGTGTAATCGTCGCGCCAGTAGTCAACGTTGGGGGAGAGGGAAGATGTATCCCTCTCCCTGATGAATTTTTATATCTTTCGGACCACGGTGGCCAGCATTGTGGCCACCAAGTTATATACTTGCGTATACCAGCTCGGGGGACTTTCGCTTCAGTATGAATCGGAAGTAAAAGGGGTTAACATCTGCGAGTTAATGGCAGATGCCTTATTTGTTCGAAATTAAAACTAAAATATCCCTTCATGCCAGTCAATGAATTACGTGCCGGAGGAAAGGAAAGCGCTTCCAGTTTTTTGGGCGTTCCTTCTGCCGTTAGTTTGGCTTCCGTTCACCGAAGAAATTCACTCGAATAGGTGTTGAGAGATCCAAGAAAATCCAAAGAGCATTTGCCTAAATGCCTTGGGATATGCTAAGGAGTTACTCATAGCCCTTTGGGCCACAAAGAATGGTGAAAATATTCTTGAACCGAAATTTTCGAGGGAGAATTTGTAGTATATTTATATAAGATGTCTTTAATATTTGCACATAATATTCTTAATTTTCCAGAGGCTGAACCAACACTAATATGAATGTCTTGGGTGCCACTGGCAGAGCCTAAGGCTCGCCAGTGAAGCATTAATGTCCTGATCACAAGACACGGGCAACCTTCGGTTTGCCCGTGGCACCCAGTTTAGGAATGTCAATATGCAATTATTAATGATGTTTTATGTAATACAGGAATTATCCGGCAGCTCTTTCGATGGAGGAGTTGAGGAATTCTTTTGTTTATTCCGCTGACGCATCGCCAATTTGGGTGTTGCAAGTTTATCCTGCTGAGTTACCAGCCTTACTTTAATCCATTTCAAGAGGGGATAATCTCTATTTAGACTTTAGTCATTTAAATTGACCTCTACATCTTCTCAGAGATTTAGCAAAATGCCTTGAATCCTTGGAGGCATTGGAAAAACAACAAGTTCGACACATATAGAAACTATATATGAGTTAAGTAGAATCGTTAGTTAGGGAGAGGCCTGGGTATGAAGCTTGAAAATCTCTTGTCACAAAAGAGATCCGTTATTTTAAAGAAGTGGCTTTATCTGATACTGGAGACCTATCCTGCTGATACTTCAAGATTTTTGAAAAATGAAAAGAATCGGTTCGCTAATCCGGTGGGATATACCATCTCCAAGGAGATAGATGCCATATACGAAGAACTCCTCCATGGGATGGATTCTGACAAGATTTTTCCCTTACTTGACAACATTATCAGAATCAGGGCGATTCAGAGTTTTTCTCCCTCCCAGGCTATTGTTTTCACCTTTCTTTTAAAAAAAGCAGTAAGAGAGGAGTTGGAAAGTGAGATTAAAGAAAATCGAATCTTTGAAGAATTGTTGGAATTCGAGTCCAGAATAGATAAACTGGCTCTTCTCTCATTTGACGTTTATATGAAATGCAGGGAGAAGCTTTATGAAATCAGGGCAAATGAGGTGAGAAACAGATCCTTTAAGCTATTGGAAAGAGCTAATCTGATATATGGAGATCAAAGATCAGGACAAAAATGAGGACATTGATAACGTAACATGAAACGAGGTACCGCTAAATGGGCGTCGGGTTTTCTCTCCTTGCAGTCATAACACTCGTACTTATTGCCCTTGGGGGAGCCAGAGTGGCAAGCTTGCAATTCCTTTTCGGGTTTATCATACCCTCATTAGCTTTTATAACATTCGTCGCTGGATTCGTTTATCGTGTTTTGAAATGGGCAAGATCACCCGTCCCCTTTCGTATACCCACAACCTGCGGGCAGCAGAAATCTCTCCCATGGATTAATGCAAATAACCTTGAGAGCCCTTACACCACTTTCGGCCTCATAATGAGAATGGCCCTGGAGGTGCTTCTATTCCGTACCCTGTTCAGGAACACAAAATCTGAATTAGCAAATGGCCCAAAGCTTGTATATGGAAGCGAAAAGTGGCTCTGGCTCGCAGGGCTGGCTTTTCACTGGTCTTTTCTCATCATTATACTGAGACACTTCAGATTCTTAACCGAACCTGTGCCTTTTTTCGTGCGTTTTATTCAGAATATTGATGGGATATTCTGGTTAGCTATACCGACTCTCTACATAACTGATATCGTCTTTTTGGTAGCCTTGACTTACCTTTTTCTGAGAAGAATTTTTCTTCCGCAAATACGCTATATTTCACTTCCCTCTGACTACTTCCCTCTCTTTCTCCTCATTGGGGTGGCTCTTTCCGGTGTTCTCACGCGACATTTTTACAAAGTGGATATTATGAGCGTTAAGAAGTTGGCTTTGGGATTAGTTACTTTTCATCCTGTCATCCCCGAGGGGATAGGTGTTTTATTTTACGTCCATCTATTTCTCGTCAGCGTTTTGCTGGCCTATTTTCCATTCAGCAAGCTGATGCACATGGGGGGAATCTTCCTCAGTCCCACGAGAAACTTGAAGAATGATAACCGGATGCGCAGGCACATCAATCCCTGGAATTATCCTGTCAAGGTTCATACCTACGAGGAGTATGAGGATGAATTCAGGGGCAAAATGAAAGCGGCCGGACTTCCAGTGGAAAAGGAGTGATCATGTCAGAGAGCGTTCCTAAACCGGGAGAACTAACGAGGATAGATTACAAACCTCCCCGAAAGGGATGGATGGATACACCCGTTGAATTCAGGTCGGGCACGTGGTGCTATAGTGGAACTCCAAAAAATCTTGAATATCTTGACCTCCCTAACCCGAGGCGATGGCAGCCATCAGACGAGGACTGGAAACTGCCCGAAAACTGGGAAGAGATAATCCGAGAAGGGTTTAAGGAGCGGCTTGGAAAGTATCGTTCTTTTCAACTCTTTATGGATATATGTGTAAGATGTGGTGCCTGCGCTGACAAGTGCCAGTTCTTCATCGGCGGAGGAGATCCCAAGAATATGCCAGTTCTCAGGGCAGAGCTTATCAGATCGGTATACAGAAAGGATTTCACTACAGCAGGAAAGATTCTAGGGAAGTTTGCAGGAGCAAGGGAACTTACAATAGACGTGCTGAAAGAGTGGTTCTACTATTTCTACCAATGCACCGAATGTCGACGCTGCTCGGTTTTCTGCCCTTACGGAATTGATACGGCTGAGATAACTATGATGGGGAGGGAACTCCTCAATCTGGTTGGTTGCAACATCAATTGGATTATTGAGCCTGTGGCCAATTGTTTCAGGACTGGGAATCATCTTGGAATTCAGCCCCATGGATTCAAGGATATGCTCGACTTTTTCGAAGACGAGATAGAGGATTTAACAGGCATCAGGGTGGATTCGCCCATTAACAAGAAGGGTGCCGAGATCCTCTTTGTAACACCTTCAGGCGATGTCTTCGCTGACCCCGGTACTTATACTCTAATGGGCTATATGATGCTTTTTCACGAGCTTGGACTCGACTTCACATGGAGTACTTATGCTTCGGAGGGCGGAAACTTTGGATTATTCACTTCACATGAGATGATCAAGAGGCTTAATGCCAAGATGTATGCAGAAGCCAAGAGGCTGGGTGTGAAATGGATACTTGGAGGAGAATGTGGCCACATGTGGAGGGTGATCCATCAATATATGGAAACTATGAATGGCCCCACCGATTTCCTTGAGGAACCAGTCTCGCCTATTACGGGGACGAAATTTGAGAATGCAAAATCTACGAAAATGGTTCATATAACTGAATTTACTGCTGATCTTATCAAGAACAACAAATTGAAACTGGATCCGAGTAGAAACGATAACCTGAGGGTGACCTTCCATGACTCGTGCAACCCTGCCAGGGCTATGGGAATCATTGAAGAGCCACGTTATGTTATCAAGAATGTGTGCAATCATTTCTATGAAATGCCGGAGAATACCATAAAGGAGCAGACCTTCTGCTGCGGAGGCGGAGCTGGCTTGGGCACAGACGAAAACATGGAAATGAGGATGAGGGGAGGCTTCCCCAGAGCAAGCGCTGTCAAGTATGTCCACGAGAAACATGGAGTAAACAGGCTTGCCTGTATTTGTGCAATCGATAGGGCGACCCTGCCGCCCCTGATGGAATATTGGGGGCTTCCCGTTGAGGTCACCGGAGTTCACGAACTGGTGGGGAATGCTTTGCTGATGAAGGGGGAGAAGGAGAGAACAACCGATCTTCGTGCTGAACCCCTCAAAGGAATGGAGGGTAGTGGGGATGTATGATTCAGGCAAGATTATCACCGGGTTGATTATCTTCCTCGGATTAATAACCTTCCCTTCCTGGTATAACTTGGTTCAGGGCAAAGCCTCGATTGCACCCGAACTCAAAATCGTTACAAAGGAAAAGAAGTGCATTGAGGCTACACCGTATATGAGAACTAATCATATGGAGTTGATAACCCTATGGAGAGACTCGGTAGTCCGCGATGGCAATAGAATTTATGTAAATTCTGACGGGAAAAAGTATATTATGAGCCTGCAAAACACATGTATGAAATGTCATTCGAATAAATCTGAATTTTGCGATCGCTGTCACAATTATTCGGCAGTGACACCTAACTGCTGGAATTGCCATATTGCACCCGAGGAGAAGACATGATGGAAAGAAGCAGAAGAAGCTTCTTAAAAATAGCTGGTATTTCGGTGTTGGGGCTTGGGGCAAAGCCGATTATTGATGCGCTTGCAGTAAACGAGCAATTAAATGTTTCTGAGAATCCCGAAGCTTTAAAAGGGAAAAGATGGGCCATGGTCGTTAACCCTAAAAAGTGTAGAGAGGGCTGCAGAGAATGCATAGATGCTTGCCATCGTGCTCACAACGTTCCTGATTTTGGCAATTCAAAGGATGAGATTAAATGGATATGGAATGAGCCCTATGAGGATGCATTTCCAAGTCAGAAACATGAATTCATCGAGGATTCCTTGAAAGACATACCCATTCCCGTGCTCTGCAATCATTGTGACAACCCTCCATGCGTAAGGGTGTGTCCCACGAAGGCTACATGGAAAAGAGACGATGGAATCGTCATGATGGACTATCATAGGTGTATTGGATGTAGATTCTGTATGGCCGGATGCCCATATGGATCAAGGAGCTTAAACTGGAGGGACCCCCGACCTTTTATCAAAGAGATAAATCGCGAATTTCCAACGAGAACCAAGGGAGTTGTAGAAAAGTGCAATTTCTGCATGGAAAGACTCGCCAATGGCCTTCTTCCAGCTTGTGTAGAGGCTTGCAAGGAAAAGGCACTGGTTTTTGGTGACCTGGAGGATCCAAACTCGGAAGTTAGAGATATTCTTCGCTTACATCACACCATTCGACGTAAACCAGAGCTGGGCACATTGCCTCAGGTTTATTATCTCGTATGAGGTGGCTATGATTGAAAAGGCGCTGACCGGAAGTCGAAAATACTGGGCATGGATAGCTCTTCTGCTTGCTATTTTAGGGGTAGGTTTTATTTGCTACCTCCGTCAATTGAGCTACGGCTTGGGAATAACAGGAATGAGCAGGGACGTTTCATGGGGTCTTTATATTGCCCAGTTTACATTCCTTGTGGGTGTGGCGGCTTCGGCGGTTATGCTGGTCTTGCCTTACTATTTACATAACTACAAAGCATTTGGGAAGATAACCATTTTGGGAGAGTTTTTAGCCGTGGCTGCCGTTACGATGTGTTTGACATTCGTCATAGTAGACCTTGGGCAGCCGGCTCGGGCCTTTAATGTATTATTATATCCTTCTCCCAATTCGATCCTGTTTTGGGATATGGTCGTCTTGAGCAGTTACCTCATGTTTAACATAGTGATCGGTTGGACCGTGTTGGGTGCGGAGCATAAAGCAATACCGCCACCTGATTGGGTAAAACCTTTAATATATATCTCCATACCGTTGGCCATCAGCATTCACACGGTTACAGCGTTCATATATGCGGGTCTTCCAGGAAGGTCTTTCTGGCTAACCGCCATTATGGCACCCCGGTTTCTCGCTTCAGCTTTCGCTTCCGGACCTGCCCTCCTTATACTGATGTGCTTTATCTTAAAGAGATTTACGAGATTTGATACCGGAAGGGATCCCATTCAAACGCTGGCAAAGATTGTCACATATGCCATGATTATTAGTGTATTTTTTGTTCTGGTGGAACTCTTCACCGTATTCTATAGTAATATACCGGAGCACATGCATCACTTCGAGTACCTCTTCTTCGGACTGGAAGGGCATGCAACACTTGTCCCCTGGATGTGGATTTCCAACATCCTTGCCGTGGTGGCCATTGTCCTGTTGGTCAACCCAAACACACGCAGGAATGAGAGCTTGTTAGCGGTAGCCTGTGTGGCGGTATTTTTTTCCATATGGATTGAGAAGGGACTGAGTTTGGTGGTGACTGGTTTTATACCATCACCTTTAGGCAAAGTATTTGAGTATTCGCCTACATTGCCTGAGATGTTAATCACACTGGGTGTCTGGGCAATGGGGTTCTTTATACTCACCATCCTTTACAAAATAGCTGTCTCTGTCAAGGAAGAAATAACAGCCTAAATGGATTTATGGCAGGAGATTGAAATATTTACTGATATATAGGATAGCTTATTTATTGAGCCCGGAGGCTTTTACACCCAGAAGCTCAAAATGAATATATGCACACGAATGTTAGGCCAGATATGCAACTACTGTCCCCTCTGTGTTTACGCCAGGAAGAATCCCGATACCTCACTGGGAAAACTAATGCACTGGCATGGGAAGTGGTGCCCGGCGTGGAAAGCTCAATTAAAATTGACCGAAGAGAATGAACTCAAAAGGTCAAAGCACCCACCAGAAACTCCTTGAGAATCCTCTGTCTTTCATTGCGCCGTATTCACTTTGTCGCGGATTGAAGTGATTGCCATGAAGATATCTCGATTACTAATGATTATAATCTCCATTATTATCATTATGCATGAGGTCTCTTTTGCCCGGTCCACGGGTAATTCGGGAATCCTCTGGACGAATTCCGATCTCGCCCTTGAGGGCGACCTACTTACCATCAGTAACATCGATGCTGGCGGCAGCAGCAGATATTGGATCATCTGGCGACTCGATCCAACCGCAGGGAACTGGGAATTCGTCGATTACGGGGAAGGTGCTCCGCCCCAGAGGACGGGGCAGAGCCTTGGAGTTGACTGGACCAATGCCTGGTCCTACTTTATCGGCGATACGCTGACTTTGCGAGGAGTTTCGTTGGGTGGCAGCTCTTATTGGCTCCGATGGCATCTGGAGCTGAGCGGTCTGTCATGGAAGTTGCTCCGATATGGCCAAGAGGGAGATTATGGTTATCCTGCACTTCAAAATGTTCTTTATTGGGCCTACCAGATTCAGGGAATAGAAAACTCGGGCGCTGTAGATGCCCTGGCTGATTCCCGATACGACATGCTGGTAATCGAACCGATGCGGACATCACATGAATACACTGACTTTCCCACTTCCGAAATGGTCCGTCGCCTTCAGTCCACCCGGGGAGCCACGGGTGCCAGAAAAATGGTGATCGCCTATGTGGACATCGGGGAGGCTGAGTCATGGCGCTCATACTGGCAGCCTGACTGGGTTCCTCCCACCCCGGGTCAGCCGGGATCCCCGGATTTTCTCATCACCACGGATCCGGACGGCTGGGCGGATAATTATCCCGTAGCTTTCTGGGATTCTCGCTGGAAAGACATTATCATTTATGGCCAGAGTAGCATAATGAATATGATCCTTGAGGACGGGTTTGACGGCATCTATATGGATTGGATCGAGGCCTATGAAGACGAATATCTAGCCCGGGCCGCGCGGGATGCAGGACTTGATCCGCAAGTGGAGATGATCCGCTTCATCAACGAGATCAAAGCGTATGCCCACTCCCGAAACCCTCGCTTCGTCCTCATTGCTCAAAACGCCGGTGCCATAGCCAACGGCCACTCCGACTATTTCGGCATTGTGGATGCCATCGCTCAGGAGCATGTATACTTCGAGGGCCTGGCCGATACCGATTGGGAAGATGAAGACAGCGGAGATATCCGCGTTCCCGATATCGAAGAGGAGCACGGCCGCCAGTATTACCAGCAGACCCTGCTGCCCTTCCTGCAGCACGGACTGCCCGTTTTTATTGCCGAGTATGCCCGCGAACCCGCCAACGTAGAGGAATCATACCGGCTTGGAGTCGCACAGGGCTATATCCCCTATGTATCCCTGACGCCCCTGGACCGACTCAGCGATACATTGCCACCGGGATACCCGGAATGAAAGCCGGATGTGGCTGCGCCGTCGAATACAAATTCTGGTTAGCCTCCCCTCCCAGATGCATAATATCGGTTGATGAAATTTGGCTTACCTTGTGCAGAGACCTCCCGTTGAGCACGGAGGGGTGGAGCAGCGCTCTTCCCTTCCGCAGCAAGTGAGGCCGGGCTGGCGTTGATGGGTGGAGATGGCAGCCGCGGAAATCATCCTTTCCAGCTCAGTGCTGCCGCAGTTTTTGCATTGCACCGATGTGGTTTTACCGCCGGTTCCCATCAAGAATTCCGATACATTCCCGCAAGCAAGGCAGCGATACTCGTAAATGGGCATGAGTTACTTCTCCTATGCTCTCGCCATGGGCTCACCACAACTGGGACACTTAAGCTGATAGCAAGGCTGGCCAACTTGATGGGGAATTGTAGTGCCGCATTTCGGACACACGCACTGCCCACCTTGACCTGCCCCGGCACGTCCACCGCCCATGCGCCCCATTCCCCGTCCAGAGCCTCCGCCCTTGCCAAATCCCCTGCCTGTTCCCGGTCCACCACCCCCGGGAGGACCCGTTCCATCTCCTCTCGGCATCTTTTTTACCTCCTTGTGTTTCCCATATTGTTGTCCTGAAAATACTCCCAAATGATTGTTCGTTGAAGATTTTTTACTTGTGCAAATCTTGAATAATCAAATACATATCATGTAGTAGCAATTCATGTGCCACAACGAAACTTATATGAAAGCATGCTTTAACATGTTAAAATTTCTATTAAAATCGAAATAACAGCCATTCCGTTCCTGAAAAAAAATGAGAGGATGTTGCAATATTGCAATCAATCATATATTCTGAGGTTGCATAAATACTATTTTCCAGGAGCCTACTTTTCAACCCCGAATGCTCATGAGGTGGCTCATCCTGTGAGGGGCCGACCCTCCACGGAGCGAAGGGTTATTTAAATAAGAAACTGAAACCAGAGAAATAGTTACTTAGAGCAGGTCATAAATAATTAAATAGAATACACCAACATGCGCCAATATCCTTATGAGATGCTATACATTTATGAGATTGCCGGGCATGCGGCCTGCCTGGATGGACAGTTCGGGCCGGGCTACCTTGGCTGCTGGCAGGAAGCTGATTACGCCTTTTTATTCTTTGAAGTGCCCAGCAGGAAAAGCGTGGAGGGCTTCGTCGGGGAAAATCCCGGCCTGAGTTGCCGATCCGAGACAGTCATGCCATATCAAGATTGGGAGGCAGGGGACAAGATTCGTACATTTCAGGCTGGACCGTTGAGGATTCGTCCGCCCTGGGAACCAGGCGATTTTCTTCCTGAAAAGGGGGATATTGTCCTCGATCCCGGAGTAGTTTTCGGATCGGGGCTCCACCCCAGCACTCGGTTGTGCCTGAATGCCCTCATACAGTTGAGCACGAGTAAAAGGCTGGAGACCGTTCTGGACCTGGGATGTGGAACGGGCATCCTCTCATGTGCCGCCGCGCGGCTGGGGGCGCAAAGCGTACTGGCCGTGGACAGCAATAACCTCGCCGTCCATACTGCGCGCCGCAACGTGACCGGCAACGGGCTGGACGATGTGGTGACAGTGATCACCGGGGAAGCGCAGGATTTTTTACATCGCAGGGTGGACCTTCTTCTGGCCAATCTTCCCATGGAAAGCCTGGAGTTACTTGTCTCGCAGAAGGACTTTTTCCATGTTGCCCGCTTGTATATACTGGCGGGCATGATGGGCAGACAAGTACATCGTATCCGGCAGAAGCTGGAGGGTCCAAGCAGCCTGGAAATTTTATCCAGCGAGCATTACGATTTCTGGTTCGCCCTGACGGCAATGTCAATTATGCCTTTGCGAGAAAAAATCCAGCTAGAATTAATGGAGACGCCCAGCGGAATTTATAACCTGTAGGGGCAAAAAACATTCTTTGTGAGGTGACATGGGCATCTTGCCCATGATTGAACACGGGCTGGAAGCCCGTGCCACGCAATTAGAAAGTGATTGCTTATATCCCGCGTATATTGGCAGAAATAATGTGTTTTCCGTGTTTTTTAATCTTCTACTGCAAAATCCGGGATAAAGCGCACGCGGCCTTTTTACATCCCCTTTTGGAGATCAACCTCCAACGAGATGTTCCAGTCTTTCCAGATTGGCTTGTGGCCCCAGGCAGATCAGAATGTCCCCGGTATCAATAACGGTTTCGGGAGATGGGTTAAACGTCATAGGGCTTCCGGGCTTCTGGATGGCCACCACCATGAGGCCCAATTTGTTCCGGATGCCCGAGTCTTTTAAGACCTTTGAGTCGAGGCGATCCAAACTCTTTACGAGAATTTCGTCCAGCCGGAGCATATCCAGATTGGTTTTCTGGTGAAGCGCAATCTCGATAAAATCCATCACAGCGGGCCGCAGGATGGCATTAACCATGCGCCTTGCGCCCAGGATATAGGGTGAGACAACGAGATTGGCACCCGCAGAGCGGAGCTTCTTCTCCACCCCCAGATCACTGGAGCGGGCAACGATGAACAGATCAGGGTTCATTTCCCTGGCCGAGATGGTGATATACAAACTATCGGCATCAGAGCCGACAGCAGTGACCAGACCTCGTGCCCTTTCGACGCCAGCGGCTCTCAGCACCTCGTCGTCCGTGGCGTTGCCCCGAACATAGAGGTATCCATCCTTGTCGATGCGGAGGATTGTCTCCGGATCGCTTTCTATCACCACCATGTGAACATGTTTGAGAGACAACTCCCGGCAAATGTAGCTGCCAATGCGCCCAAAACCACATATGATATAGTGACCAACAAGAGCTTTTATTTTTTTTTCCAACCTTCTCCTCCCCAGGGCCCGCTGGAGTTCCCCTTCAACCAGTCCCCGCGCAAAGACCGCTGCAATATATGTCACAGTGCCTATGCTGAACAGCAGCAAGAATATGGTGAAAATCCGGCCTGGAGGGTGCAGGGGGCGAACCTCGCCGAAGCCCACGGTGGTGATGGTAATAATCGTCATATAGAGGGATTCCAGGAGATCCCATCCCTCCAGGATCGAGTAACCGATCGTCCCCGCCGCAAAGACCATGAGCAAGATAACCAGCGCCTTGGCCATAGGGGGTCCTGATGGCGTCTTGCCTCCCTGCATCTTAAGTACCGGTCATTTCGGCTACCCACTTGAGATAGGAAGAGGAGCCCTCAACCACTGGAAGAGCAATGATCTCCGGTACCTCATAGGTGTGAAGTTCTATCACCCGATCTTTCAGCTTGGGGAAAAGGGAGCGGCGCGTCTTGATCAGCATCAGGATTTCCTGGTCATCGCTCAATCTTCCTTCCCACATATACAGAGACCTTAAGCCCTTTATCAGGTTAACGCAGGCCGCTAATTTCTCCTCGATCAAGGAGCGGCCGATCTCAAGCCCATGGGATTCTGTGGCCGCCGTTACCATGACAACAATAATGTCTTCCATCGGGAGTGATTCCTTTTTATTAATTCTTCCTATTATTGCTGAGCTCCTCTGAGGGGTCGTCCGCTTCCAGATATACCGTCAGTCGGGAACTCGCTTTCACTTTTGGTGGGTCAGATTTACACGCTCACTCCCACCCGGTCAGGATGCGGGGCTCATTGTCCGTAATGGCCACCGTATGCTCAAAGTGGGCCGAGAGCGAGTGATCTTCCGTTATTGCGGTCCATCCGTCATCGAGAATTTTCACCCTGTGTGTTCCTATGTTGATCATGGGCTCAAGGGCAAACACCATCCCAACTTCGAGACGGACCCCTTTGCCGGGTGTAATGTAGTTGGGAATTTGAGGCGGTTCGTGAAGATCCTTTCCGATGCCATGTCCAACAAAATCGCGAACCACGGAAAATCCGAACCTTTCCACCCAACTCTGAATGGCCTGGGATATGTCCGAGAGATGATTCCCCGCTCGGGCCTGCTCGATCCCACGATAAAGGGATTCACGCGTAACCTTGATTAGCTGGAGCGCATTGGGTGCCACCTCGCCCACGGGGAATGTGGCAGCGGCATCACCGTAATAACCATCATGGCGAACTCCCACATCGATGCTCACTATATCTCCCTCTTTGAGCTTCCGGTGAGACGGAATGCCGTGGACAATCTCCTCGTTGATGGAAACGCACAAGGTAGCCGGGTATCCCCGGTAATTCTTAAAGGCTGGCTCCGCGTTCATTTCCCGGATCCATTGTTCAGCCATGACATCCAGCTCTTTGGTGTAAACGCCTGGGCGGATTTTTCTTTTCAGACGCCGGAGCACTTCGGCAACCACTCTGCAACTGCGCTCGATGGCATCGATCTCTTTCTTGCTTTTCAGATTAATCATGAATAAAAGGTTTCAACAGGCATTGCTGCCGATTCCGGAACTTGCTTTCCGGAATGGAATCGGCCACGGGGATGTAAGGGCGGATTTTAAACCCGCCCCTACATTCATTTGTTTTCTTCAGCTTTGTCCAGGAGGTGCCGGATTTTTGTCTTGAGTTCGGTCAGGTCGCTGGATTTGATCACGTACTCATCGGCGGACCAGGCCATAAAGCTGTCCTTGTAAGATGGATACGCCGTATTGAGGATAATTGGAATATTTGCGTTACGCCCTAGTATCTGATTTATAGCTTCAATGCCATTCATTCCAGGCATCTTGATATCCATGACGATCAGATCCGGGGGGTCCTGTGCAACCTTCTCCAGCGCTTCCTTTCCCGTGGCCGCCGTCTCGACATGATAGCCCTCATCCGTGAGTTCTTGGGTGTATAATTTTCGGATATATTCTTCGTCATCCACTATCAGGATAGTTTTCATGTTGGCTCCATTTTATCTTGCTTTATGGGAATCTCGATGATAATTACAGTTCCACGGTCCTTTCCCGTCCGCGCGGATATGGTTCCTCCATGAATTTTCAAGATCTGGGAAGATATGGTCAAACCTAGGCCCAGTCCGGTATTCTTGCTGGTGTAAAAGGGCTCGAATATCTTTGGATCCTCCGCGTTCGCTATCCCGATCCCTGTGTCCTCAACCTCCACTACCACGCGACCATACCTTTGGAAGCTTCGAACAGTTAGAGTCCCGCTCTCCGGCATGGCCTGAATGGCGTTCCTGGATACATTGATCAGAACCTGACGAATCCTGTCAGGATCGATAAGAAGCTCGGGAAGATCATCGCTTAACTCCTGCTTTGGCTCGATGGAAGCCTCCAACAGCTCAAGATCGAGTATTTCGAATATCTGGCGAATTATCACGTTGATATCAGTTGGAGTGGGATAGATTTCCGTGAGGCGAACAAAATCCAGTATCCCCCTCAGTATGTTTTCCAATCGATCCACTTCTTTTACTATAATTTCGAGGTAACCACGGTTCTTATCATCCTGCGACATCCGCTTCAGAATGTAGCGCGTGAAACCCCCGATGGCCACCAGAGGATTACGGATTTCATGAGCAATACTGGCCGACATCTCTCCCACGGCGGATAGCTTTTCGGCGCGGACCAGCCGGTCGCGATTTTTTTTTAGATCCTCCGTCACTTTATTCAACATTCTCACCTTTTCCTGCAAGCTCTGATGGAGCAATGAGTTCTCAATGGCGGCACTGGCGTAATAAGAGACAACTTTCAAACGCCCCAAGTCCTCATCTCGAATGGGTTTTCCTGTGATAGCATTATCCACCAGTAGAGAGCCTACGGGGCCGCGCGGAGTGACCAGCGGCACCACAACAAAGGACCCGGTTCCAAGAACGGTGTCCAATCCTGATATGCCTTTCGGGCCGTTGTGACCATCCGTTACATTAATTGCACGCTGTTCCATCAATGCACGAACCAGAATGTGGTCTTTGTTACTCAGCGGTACCCGCAGACTGCGAATGATCCTGTTGACTTCCACATCTTCCTGGAAACCAAATTGCCGCACAGACTCAAGGATTTCCCGAAGAGTTTGCTGTTGACGATCCAATCTGGACCAGATAAGTCCAGCTTCGTGAGCATCTGAAGGCCCAATGGCAAACTTCCCCTCAAGTATCTCTTTCTCGGGATTCAGAAGTAAAAGAAATGCACGGTTGAATCCCAGTCCCTGTCGAGCGGTCACAGCTACAAGCAACATGGATAGAATCTTGTCCAGTGTACGCGTATCCATAAGCATATCGCCAAGTTGGTTCAGAAACGAAAGCTCCGCGACCTGAGATTCAAGCTCCTGGGTAAAGCTTTTATACTCTTCTTCCAGTTGCTTGCGCAAAGTTATATCGCTGGCGATTCCCTGGAAACCCACCACGAGGCCGTCTTCCCGAATTGGATTCAGGTATACTTCAACCTTTTTCCTATCTCCATTCCGGGCGATCAACTCAGTCTCAAATGGGGGGAGGGTCTCGCCTCTAAGAAGAACTTGAACCTTTTTTCGGGATTCTTCTATCTCCTCCTCGGGTAAAACCACATTTATATGCTGACCGATCAATTCACTGCTTGAATACCCTAACAATTCTTCGCCTTTACGGTTCAAGGAAAAAATTATCCCGTGGATGTCGGTGGAGTAAATGGCTACCGATATACTTTCGAAAAGATCTTGATACCGGTCTTTGGATCTGCGAATGTTGTTTTCCAGGTCTTTCATTTCGGTTATGTCTCGCATAACCTCCACGGCGGCCGCCACCTTCCCCTTGGTATCGTGAATAGGAGAAGCCACAATCTGGTAAACTCTGGGTGAAGCTTCTTGCTCCCGCAAATAGTGGATTTCGGCGTGGTGGGGCTGTCCATCCTCGAAAACCCTGCACACCGGGCAATTTTCCTTGCTGTGGGCATGCTTGAACACAGCCGTGCAAGGCTGCCCGCGCAACTCAGCGGCATCTGGGCAAAACTTTTCCTGTGCAGCGGGGTTTGCGAAAATGATTCGAAGATCTGGCGTCAGGACAAAAATTGGGTCGCTTATGGATTCCAGGATAGATAGAAAATTATCTTCCAAGAAAGCTGAGTGCTTTTCATCCATAAATGCATCGGCTCCTTTCTGCATAAATCATTATATGGGGCCCCTTCTAACCACCTTCGCAGGCATATTCCTCGGGTATCGCTATCATTAGACAATTTATTTATATTTACAGCAAGTTTAGCAATCTTGTCAAGGTGAGGCCAATTCACCCCTGGGCTCGTGTGCTCGCTGGTGGCGCGGGAAGATCCCTTTCTACCTCTCAATCCGGACCCATGCTATCCTGTTACGATCAACCTCAACGACGGTCAGCTTGAGATCACCCTCCTGAATCACCTCGCCTCCATGGGGAATGCTTCCAAGTTTCGACATGACAAAACCGGCCAAAGTTTCGTATTGTGGAGACTCTGGAAGCGTAAGGCCGTATCTTAATCGCAAGGACCGAATGCTCTCGGAGCCTTGCACCATGAGGGTTCGCTCATTGAGTTCGATGACCGGCATCGCCTCGTGCCGATACTCATCCTGGATCTCTCCAACCAGTTCCTCAAGAATGTCCTCAAGGGAAACAAGCCCTTCAACGGACCCGAACTCATCCACCACGAATGCCAGGGAAATTCGCCTTGCCTGCATCTCCCTCATGAGAGCCGCAATATTCTTGTTCTCCGGGACAAAAAAAGGAGGGTCCATGATGGTATCCAGAGGTGGGGGTAATTCCTGCTGTTTGGCCTGGACCAACCGACGCAGATGAACCACTCCCCGAATTTGATCCAAGGTATCCTGGTAAACGGGATATCGGGTAAAGCCAGCATCAAGGGCTACTTGCAAAGCTTCCTCAAGGGTGCTATTGACCGGAATGGCTGCAACTCGGCCACGGGGTATCATCACGTTTCTGGTGGTTTGCCTGGAGAAATACAGAGCGCTGCGGATCAGCGTCTCCTCACGGTGGCCCAGTATACCTCGTTCTCTCCCATGTCGGAGCAGATACTGGATTTCCTTGATGAAATGTCTCCCATTTTCGCGAACATCCCGAGCACCAAAGAGACTTAGTATTATATTGGTGGAAAATGTCAGAAAAGCCACTACCGGGTGGGCCATTATTTCCAGGAATTTGATGGGTGGGCCAGCTTTTATTGCCACCTGTTCTGGCCAGCGGACAGCCAGAGATTTAGGTACCAATTCGCCAAAGATAAGGGACAGATAAGATATGCTCAGTACAACTATGGCCATCCCTATAGCTTCGCTGTAAGGACTCAATGTATCAGGGAATGTGACCGCAAGCCAGGGCATCAGCTCTTTGACGGCAATGGCTCCCCCTATAGCAGAGGCAAGGGAGGCCACCACGGTGATCCCTATCTGCACGGTGGCGAAAAAGCGTGCTGGATCTCGCTTCAATCTCTCTACGGCCCGGACGCCTCGCAACTTTTTACTGGCCATTTCTTGGAGACGTGAATTACGCGAGGAAATAACGGCAATTTCCGTCCCTGCCAGCAGGCCATTGACTATAATAAGGCCCAAGATCAGGATGATCTCGCCGATGATAAAAGTGCTCATGGCACCTCCTTCCGGCCTTTCGTCTGCCGGGGATTTTGCAGTCCTTCTCAGATCTGCGGCTTGAGGCCGCAATGGCTAAGGGCTCGGTAAGCTGAGGAACGCAATGATTTCAGCGGTGCCGGGCCAAACAGGTGACCCAGGCACCGGCAATCGCTGCTGCCGAATCCGGGCACCACGGGCCACTCCAGCATCAAACTGCGGCTCACTTCGCATTCAACGCTCTTTTCACAGGAAGCCACGACAATATCCAATAGGCGCGCACAGTCCAGCAGGTGGTCAATATGCCACCTCCGTGCGCGTTCAGGACGCAGATACCGTCTGAGCCTTGCATCCAGCCCGTTCATTGCTGATCCCACATATGCATAACCCCCCTCAGCAATGCAGATAGTCCCCAGGGACCCCACCTCCAACTTCCTCCAATGTGCAACCGTGAGGATCAGGATGTAGCACCCCTTCATTCGTATAGTGGAATGCCTCGCTCTCATAGGGGGAGAATAAGCCATGAGCTCCGGATCTTCAAAAAAGAATGGTAAGTCAGATTGATTATGCCATATGGATAAATGATGGAAACGACAACTTCTCGGGATCCGCATTTTTCTGTGGTTACAATCATTTAGAAAGAAAATCAAGCTATTAAAAAATTGGCGGAAAGGAGGCTCTCTCATTCGTGGTTTTGGGCTGAAATCGGGCCGGTGGACATCTTGATAACTTTTTAGAATTGCCTTGTTAAAACGAACCACAAAAATGAAATATTATTAAAAAAGTATATCAAATTATGTATTGAAAGGGTAGTCAATCTTTGCCCGGCATTTATACCACAACGGGTAGATTTCTTCAGCGAGTATCGCGGGTGCAGAACCGGGCCGCAAGGGAAAGATCGATCCATTGCCCCTGTGGGGCACTTTCAAGCTTTTCTGCCGGAGGCTGACCGTAAAGAAGACGCGAGTTCATAAAGCAGAATTCAAAGCAACAGGAGCGTATGGCTATATGTCGCTTAAACGACATCATATATGAATCTAACATGTAATCATAACATATGATCAACCGAGCCGCCGTATACTTCCAATAATATCTAGAATAATCTTTCAGAAGTTGACGCACCCTAGTGAAAAGGTTATTTTATTATTAGAAGGAGAGTTTCCAGATGTCTGCGAAAAAGATTGAGCCGCTCCATGCTGCCAGGCAGGACCCATTTGGAACTGCATTGGAGATTGCGCTGAAGGAACTCAGGAGCACTGATTTGGAAGAGAGATGCCTGAAGGCTGGAGCCGTCTGGGCCCCGCATTCGCAAGCCGCTGGGGTTGTTGATTTATTCTCTTTGGGACGTGGGGTGCGCATTCGACTTCCAGAAGGATTTTTTGAGTCTGATGGCGATGCATTGCCTTCGTGGGAGCGAATCCTACTGCTTCATTACCTAATCACCGCCAGTGGAGCACCGCCAACCGGCAGGATGATTACCTTTAAGCAAGTTCCAAGCGGTGCTTTTTATTATCCGGCTTTTGTGCGGCGGACCACGCAACTTCTGATAAAAAACTTTGGTGGGCGACTGGAGGATTGGCTTGAGGTTGCGGACCGGCTGGGCTGGTCCAGGGCTCCCTGCGGTGACGCTGCAGTGGAAGTAAAGGCGCTGCCAATGGTGCGCATCATTTACATACTGTGGAAAGGTGATGAGGAATTTCCTCCGGATGGAAATGTAATTTTTGATGAGAATATTACTCAATATCTTCCTGTTGAGGATATTGCAGTGCTCTGCAACATGATCGCAGTGAAAATGGTTCGGGAGGATAAAAAATGAAATTGGCGGTCTCCGGAAAGGGAGGAGTAGGAAAAACTACGCTGGCCGCAGCGATGGCAGCAGAACTGGCCACGCGTGGACGGAAGGTGCTGGCCATCGATGCCGATCCTGCAGCCAGCCTGGCTCCAACATTGGGTATGGATCCTAACCTCCGTATCTTGCCCATCAGCGAGATGCATGATCTGATCGAGGAGCGCACGGGAGCCCGCCCAGGCACATCGGGGGGGATGTTCCGCATGAATCCCCGGGTGGATGATATCCCGGATACCTATGCAGTGTCTCATCCAGAAATCAGCGGTCTGCGTCTCATGGTAATGGGGACGGTCAAGAAGGGAGGTGGTGGATGCGCCTGCCCGGAAAATGTGATCCTCAGATCTCTTGTCCAGCATCTGGTGCTTTTCGGCGACGAGGACCTAATCATGGACATGGAAGCTGGCATCGAGCATTTGGGACGCGCGACGGCCGGCTCGGTGGACCGCCTCGTGATTGTTGTGGAACCCGGCAGGAGAAGCGTTGAGACAGCTTTTCGGATACGGGAACTGGCCTTCGATATTGCCCTGCTGCGTGTGGCGGCTGTTGCCAACAAAATCCGTAGCGCAGATGATCGCCGATTCCTGGAACAGATGATGGATTCGATACCTTTATTGGCTTATATCCCATATGAAGATGCAGTGCTCCAGGCCGATATTCAAGGCAGAGCGCCTTTTCGTGCCAGCCCCGCCCTCTGTCACGAAGTAGCAAGAATCGTTGACCAGATCATGACTGAGAAAGTTTGAATCAATATACCAGAACACCTAAAAGAGCCGAGGCTCCGAATCTTTGTGGCAATTGGCCCCGGAAGGGAATTGCCAATGGCCAGGGCATCGATGAAATCCGCATCTGTGAGCCATTGGTGACGGTTGACCGCTTCCTCCTTGATGAGCGGGATCATGAATGGCTCTCCACCGCCGCCAAATGAGCCATTTGCGTTTTCCCTAACATATTACTATTTCAGTCGTGGATGGAACGGGTATTGTATTGCACAATAGTGGGAAAATCTTTCGCCCTTGACCCGAATCACCTGAACCGGCTAGAACCCTACAAGCGGCCGATGCACACCATCATACTCGCATACTCGGAATGGTATTTAAGGACTGTAGATTTGTCATGGCCTTCGGGATTATGGGGAGACATGCAACCTTAAGGACATGTACAGTTTTTAAGGAATCTCATAGACTTCAATATAATTTTGCAAGAGGCGGTTGATGCTCCCCGGATAAGACGCATGCAAGGGATGGAGCTTTATTTAAAGGACGTCATTGCCGGCAAAGCCGTTTCAGTCCCGCAGGAAAAAGTGCATCATATCATACAGGCTGCTCCATCGGCAGGAGGCCAGGCTATTTATCTGGACCATGGCCAGAATGTGTTGCTGGGAACATCTGACAGGAGAAAAGGCGGTTGCGCCAGTGGATATTAATTCGAGTATTGCAGATGCCGCAGATAATTATTTTCATGCGAGTAGTCGATACTGACTTAGGTAATAGGAGGGGTTAAATGGATGCCAGTCGATTGCCAGCTTCGCGTTATAGGTGGGCATTAATTATTGCTGCCTTTGTTATCATGATGATCATTAGTATTTACCAGTATTCCTGGTTTTTGTTCGCGTATGCTATTCAGAAGCAACTCAACTGGAATCTCGCTGCAATCGGTTTAACCTTCACCATTTTCGCGTATGCTGCTACTTTTGTACAGCCATTTTCCGGGTTCATTGCAGATTCTTATGGTCCTCGGAAAGTGGCGATTGCAGCTTCCTTTTTAGTTGGATTTGGCTTTATTATGGTTTCTTACGCATCTTCTCCTCATGTACTATATTTATTTTACGGCTTGGGCGGCTTGGGCGTGGGAATTCTTTACGGTATTTCAACTGCATGTGCGATTAAATGGTTCCCCGACAAAAGAGGTTTTGCAACCGGCCTTGTTGTATTTGGATTCGGTGCGGGCACGGCAATTTTTAATTTGCTCATCCAGGGATTATTGGAGGCTAAGGGGCTGAGAACAACCTTTATGTGGACGGGAATCTTCATGACGATAACACTGGTTCCTCTCTCGTTGTTCTATAGATATCCACAAGAAGGCTGGTTGCCATCCTTTGACGGTGGGAACAAGCCGGTAAGAATATCTCCGGATTTTAGATCCGCTGAGATGTTGAAGACTTATCAATGGTCTCTGATATATTTTTCATTTACTGTGACCGTTTCAATTGTGCTGATGTTCGGTGCTCAAATGAAAATGTTAGCTAAAGAATTTAATATTCCAGCAAATTATTTTAGCTTGCTGCTGGTGCTTTTTCCGCTGGGAAATGGTTTAAGTAGAGTTGTTGCAGGAACAGTTTCTGATAAGATTGGGAGAGAAAAAACAATGATGACATTCTATTCTCTTTTGGGCATATCGATCATATGTTTTGTAATGTTTGGCCAAATCCCTATTCTTTTTATGATAATAGTATTTATTGCTGCGCTGTTAGGAGGGGCACCTTTTGCCTTGTACCCCTCCACAATAGGGGATTATTACGGTTCAAAATATGCCACTACTAATTACGGAATCACCTATACTGCTAAAGCGTGGGCTGGATTAATTTCAGGGTGGTTGAGCGGTTATCTTGTTATGCAATTTGGTTCGTATAAACTCCTTCTGGTGTTAGTGGCCCTGTGTAGTTTGCTGGCCGCCGTCCTTTCAACTCCACCATTAATGAAAGCTCCTAAGAAACAACTACAGTAAAAATCTTGATAAATTGTGTATTTTTTTCTTGACAAAGCAAGTGCTGATAAATATAATATACTCATTAGAGTCGTTGACTCCATTGAATCTTAAATTTTAAAAAATTCCATGAGTTTCCTGAGGTTTATGAAGAGCACGGGCTACGCTTTGCACGGGATAGCTTACCTAGCCCGACACACCGAGCGGGAGCCCATTCAATTGCGCGAGATTGCCAGATCCCTGCGGATGCCCGAGAACTACATGGCTAAAATTTTCCAGACGCTCAGCCGTGCAGGCCTCGTGGCTTCTTCCCGCGGTGCCCATCGCGGTTACCGGCTTGCCCGGCCTGCAGAGGACATTTCCCTTTTGGAAGTGATCGAACTCTATGAAGGAACCATAGACGAGAAAGGATGCTTCCTGGATGAGAATAGGTGTGCCATCTCGGATAAGTGCCTTTTCGGGGAATTCTGGGGTGGCGTGAAGAAAGAAGTGCGCCGCAGACTCAAAGGCGTCACCATTCAGCAGTTCCTTAAAAATTGGCCAGAAGAGGATCTGGAGTCCCTTGGCGGTTTATCCATTAGAAAGAGAATTTCTCAATGAAAAACAAGCTCCTGAAATTCGATCAACTGTTTCAGATTGAAACCTGCAGGGTGGTCAGCGGCTGTCCCAATTCGAACCTGGACGCAGCATCTCTGCTGGTCGACCTGGAGGAGTTATTCAGTCGGCTGGACTTTACTGCCCGACTGAAGGAGCGACTGGGAACAGAGCCCGTTCTGTTCCACCACATATTCCGAGTCTCAGTCTCGGGCTGCCCCAATGCATGTTCCAGGCCTCAAATAGCCGATTTCGGTCTTGTGGGACAGATCGAACCTCGCCTGGAGCCCGAGGCATGCACGGGTTGCGGCGTTTGCGTATCGGCCTGCCCCGAGGGGGCCATAATTCAGGAGGGGAGTTTTCCGGTGTTGGACATGGATCAATGTCTGATGTGCGGAAACTGCATCCTGGCATGTATCACGGGAGCCTTGCATACAGGGAGAAAAGGTCTTTCAATTTTGGTGGGCGGTCGGCTGGGAAGACATCCAAGATTGGCTTATCGGTTGGCCGATGTAGCCCAACACGAGATGGCAGTTCGACATTTGACTGATCTTCTCGAACGTTATCTAGAAGCTGGATGGCCAGGGGAGCGCTTCGGTGCTTTCCTGGATCGTTACGGCATATTTGCTGAAATGGGAGGTTGATGTATATGGATCGCACCCTTCGATGGTTCATAATCATGTCATTGGTCTACTTTCTCGTCGCCTCTATCTTGGGGGTCGGCTTATCTATGGATATGGGCGGGGTTGGGGTACGCTTCGCACACGTTCATTTGAACTTGCTGGGCTTCATGGCCATGATGATTTACGGTGTCGGCTACTTTATCTTGCCGCGGTTCAATGCAAGAACCATTCGCTGGAACCGCATGGTTGACGTGCACTTTTGGTTGGCTAACGTTGGTCTTGTGGGCATGGCCCTCACTTACCCTTTGAATGCGGCGTCGGGGCAGGTCTTTTTCGCACTTTTCGCGGCGATATCAGCCGTATCCGTGGCTCTTTTCGTAATAAATCTGGTGGCCACAATGTTGACAGAGCAGCAAACCGTGGAAACTCCATCCTATTCTCCAACTAGGCCTGCCGAAATTCAGCCTCTCACCGGCGACATGAAGGTTGCCGATGTCCTGGAGATGTATCCTCACGCCAGGGAGGTGCTGATCGGTGCAGGGCTCAGGGGTCTCTCCGAACCCGATGGGCTGGAGCGACTACGCCGGGTGGGTATCACACTGGAGATGGCCTGTCGTCGGCATGGGTTAAACCTGCAGGAGGTGGTGGCGAAGATACAGGGACAGGCACCCGAGGCCGCGCCTCCAATAGTTGAATCTGAGGGATGCACGCGCGACGTCATTATTGGAGACGTCCTCAAGGCCTATCCCCAGACCGAGGAGGTTTTCCGGAAATATTACGGAGAAGGCTGCTTATCGTGTCCCGGGCAAGCCTTCGAGACTATCGCCCAGAGTGCATTGATGCACAACGTCAACGAAGCGGAAATCCTTGAAGCTCTTAATGAGGCTATTCGCTCTGGCAAGGCATGATAAATATTACAGAGGAGTAACACCAATGGAGAAAGAAAAAACCGACGGCAAAAAGTCATGCTTTATGTGCGGCACTGACGAAAATCAGGCTGTGCTGCTTAAAGCTCGCAAAGAAGGCGATGCTTTTTGGGTCTGTGTGCACTGTCTACCTGTGCTGATACATGGATGAGGTGGAAGCAATGAAGTGTCCGGGGCAGGATTTGCGGTACTGGAAGCCAGGGGACATCTTCGAGGTCCCTTGCAAGCAGTGCGGTGCATCGGTTGAATTCTGGAAGGACGATGTACGGCGAAAATGTCCTCAATGTGGTCATCGGATGATCAACCCCAAGTTGGATTTCGGATGTGCGGCATACTGCAGATATGCGGAACAGTGTGTTGGGAGCCTTCCAGAAGAGATTCGCAACCGCCGCAACATTCCCCTGAAAGATCGCCTTGCCGTTGAGATCCGGAAGTTCTGGGGGAGCGATCTCAAGCGCCTGGCCCATGCAATCCAGGTATCACGATATGCGGAAGAGTTGGTGCGCCATGAAGGAGGAGATCCCAATGTGGTAATCGCAGCAGGGCTACTGCACGATGTCGGGATCCCCGAGGCCCTGCGCAAATACGGAAGTTCTGCCGGCCCTTACCACGAGAAAGAGGGGCCTCCCGTCGCCCGTGAGCTTCTGGAGCGGGCGGGCGTTGACCCGGACGTGATGGAGGAAATATGCGACATCATCGCCCGCCATCACAGCCCTGGCCAGGAAGAGACGCTCAACTACCGAATCGTCAGCGACGCCGACTGGCTAGTCAACGGGAAGGAAGCCTTTTCTGGGATGACGCGTGATGATCTTGTGAAAAAGATCAAGCAGCTGTTTTTAACCGAATCGGGACGGAGGAAAGCCCGGGATATCTTCCTGGATGCTTAATTTCTGATGGGAGAAAGCAAAGGAGCCTATCGCTGGAAACCCTTCTGTTTCAGTAATCCTCCGGTGTAACGAGCCTGTCTTCATCACCCTCGATGTAAAGCTCGCGAAGGATTTCTTTCTCATGTTCGTCCGGAATGCGAAAGTATTTGCCGATTCCCCGGGCATATATGTGTCCCTCTCCATCTACTATCTTTCCCGCTGCGCTCAGGTATTTGCCCTTATCTTCCTCCAGCCACGCCTCTACCCGTATCGATTTTCCTGGAGGTAAAGGGCGATGGAAGCGTATTTTGATCTCCCAGGTCTGTACCATCTTTGCGAGATAACCGATGACAGCCCAACCCATGGCTTCATCCAGCAACGATGCGATTATACCTCCGTGGAGCTGGTGGGGGAAGCCCACGTGGCGATGATCCCCCGAAAAGTCGGCGGTTACGCTACCTCCGGATCGATGAAACGTGACGTCAAGCCCAGAAGCATTATCCCGTCCACACACAAAACATTTCCGATAACGTGGAAGAATCTTCACGGTCATCCTCGCCTGTTGTCTGTCCAAAATCATAGATGCTAGCAGATTTATACTTTTTTGGGATATTCTCAAATATTATAAACTGTGCTGGATAAATTACGGCGATAAAGAGCCGATTTCAAGTAAAATATTAACGCATTTTTTATTGTTACCTCCATAATGCTAAGAAGTATCATATAATTATGGAACATCCTCTCACACCGTAACATTTCGAAACTCTGGATCGCTTGAGGGCACTACGGCGGGAACATCATCGGCAATATCGCACACGATTTTTCAGGAGGTTGGAGAAAAAATCCGGAAAGGCAGGTTTGCCCCAGGCTTTTTACCAGATGGTCCCCTGATCGTGGAGATACCATCCCGGAGTCTCACAAGTGTACCTGTGATCGTGAGGGGGCCGGACGGATGCCGAAGAGTCAACCGATTTTTCAAGAGCAAAGAAGTGGCGCTGCGTACATGCCCGATTTTGCAGCTATTAGAGCGGCAAGACATTCCGGCCCCACGATTTACAGGTCTCGATCTATCCATAAAAAGCTGGCCCTGGAATCGCCGCATTCCTTTGATGGAAGAAATGATTCTGCAAACCGCGATGGAAGACTTCGTCCACCCCCAGGAGCATTTCCCGGCGCTGGCAGAAGCCCTTGGAATGATGCATGAAATTGTGCGCGACAAATTTGGATGGCCACGTTAAGGGTGATGAAACCTATCATGCAAGATTCTCCAATGAGTTTATCAGGTGTTTGCAATTTCTTGAAAACAAAAAGAGGTTAAGCAAAGACGAAGCAAATTTTCTGTTTTCAATCAAGCCTAGATGTGAAAAAGCATTGGGCAAAATCCAACATTTCTCCTTCACACACCGGGACTTGAGCCCGGAACACATGATCTTGAGTGAAGACGGACAGATTTATCCGATCGATTTTGCCGAGTCAGGGTTTGATCATTATGCATGGGATCTCTCATGGATAATATATTTTTTGATTAGAAAAAGAGGCTTGAATGAAGGGTGTTTCCTGGATGCCTATTTCCGTGCGCGCCGCACAGCCACACGGGAAGAATATCAGGCCATCAATCATAATTTTCGTGCCTGCTTTTCGTTGAAAAGAATGAGGAAACTTGAAACTTGGCGGACGGAGCTCTCATTTAGCAAGATACAAACCGAATGTCTGGTTCTCATGGAGGGCATGAAAAAAGAGGTTTTGGCTCTTCTAAGCTGATACATCCTTTGCTTGTGGTAAAATCTCACCAAGAACTTCGGGTGATCCCCCCCAAGAATAAAAAAACCATTAAACCATTATCTTTTTTTCCTTCTTTTGCACTGGCATTTCCTCAAATTCCTAAAAACTTCCATATTTAGACATTTTTTTATTAGATCCACAATATATAGATTTTTTTTGTTGACAAAGAAAAAATATCCTTCTATAAGTTGTATTCAGGTTCAAGATGAAAGGCCGCAGGTTTAGCAAGGAGGGATTTCGAATCCATGGAAGATTTCAACAAAATACATGGCTTTCGAGTTGCCGATGATTTCTGTGAATTGGAGGAGCTGGACAACTTCCAGGACGATGAGTACGATTTCCTTGAATGGGAACTTCGCTGGAGGGAAGCTCAGCGCCGAGCCAGACCTGATCGCAAGGATGAGCGCATACAGATTATGCGGGAAACATATGCCAAGGCCACTCAGTTGACACCTGAAGAGCTCCGCAGTCTAAGAAAAATCCCGAGATTCAATCGGAACATACGGTCGGGAAGAAATTGGTCGATTTCTGAAGATCTCACGGTTTTGACCCTCAATCTGACGAAAAAGCAACTGGCCAAGCTGCTGCACCGAACCCCCAACAGCATACGCAAGCGTTGGAGTATTCTTCGCCAGTACGGGCTTCACAGACGATCGGTGGTAGACAACCATGACGAGGAAGAAAACGAAAAGTGAAAAGCCGAGCATCACAGAGCAGGGAATATTGATAATCCCTTTTGAAAGCGACCCGAGATACCATTGGTGGAATGGAGGTCAAAGTTTGGACGATACTCTGCGGGAGCTTCAGGTGGACGGAAGCATCATGGCGCGATACTGCTCATGCCGTTGCCGAGATACCTGAGCATTTAGACTCCGCTCAGAAAAACTTTAATATTACCCCAGAGAGAATATATCGGCGTGTTAGGTAAAAGAATTTAGCTGACTTTCGCGTAATAAGGTGCCGCAGAATCGCCTTGTAACCTCAGAAAGACGTTTATCTTCGGCTAAAAAACCGAGTGGGTTTTCTGATATTGAACATTTATATACAGTAACTTACGAAGAGAAACTCCCCTTCACTCATCAAGCCTGGGTACTTGTCATCCTCATTGGAATATTTGCTCTCCTGTTTAGCCAATGTTGCTCGGCCAGACAATAATCGACCTCATGCTCTAAAGCAATGATTTCTTTCAAAGCCTGGTTTACACCACTGTGGTTAAGCTTTGCAGCCATATGGAATACCTCCTTTTTCTTTTATTTGGCTTTGAAAAAGTTTAGCACCCATCTTTAATTTAGATATTTTCCGCTACCTATTTAAAAGTATTTGACTATATAAATTTTGATTGTGTTAAGATATTAAAATCATGAATGACAGGCATAAACCAACACAAGAGAATCTCAACTTATACCACCATTGCAGGGCAGAAGAGGACCCTTCCGCCCTCCGCACCAATCTTTACAATGAGGCAGCCGAGAACTACTTTGTCCGGCAGAAAAATGCTGAATATTTGCGGCGAAAGCCCTTCGCCAGCCCTCGGGAAATGGCAGAATCACTCTATCGTTTCAGCGCCTTGGTAGCGGGTATGGATTTGAATGTCACTGATCTGGTTATGGATTTCGGCGCTGGAACGTGCTGGGTGTCATTTCTGCTGGGCAGGGTCGGGATTCATTCAGTGGCTGTGGACGTTTCGGCCGCGGCCCTGGAAATAGGCCAGCGGATTTTTGAATCCACCCCCCTTGACCATCGGGGGGTGCCTCCCAGATTCGTCTTATATGATGGTCATCGCCTCCCTTTCGAGGATGGATTTTTCGATGCTATCCTGTGCCTCGATGCCTTCCACCATGTCCCCAACAAGGAAGCTATCCTGAATGAGATGTTCCGGGTATTGACCCTGGGCGGACGAATCGCCTTCTCAGAGCCGGGCGTGGGACATTCCCGCAGCTCTGACTCTCTGCGGGAGGCAAGAGATTACGGTGTCTTAGAGAGCGATATCCTGCTGGAAGAAGTTGAAACCTGGGCACGGCGGGCCGGCTTCGACCCTTTAACCATCTGGCCGCTTCCGAGCCTTGGAAGCAGTCTGGAGATGACCTGGAAAGAAGCGCAGCGTTTTATGGCGGGCGATAACGATGCTTTCCCAATCGGGGAGTTCTTTCACTCCGCCAGGGTGGCGCCGTTCTTTTTCCTCCAAAAGGATAGAAGGGAGCCAGATAGTCGACACTTCAGCAATCTTCGGGCGGAGATCCGACTTCAGAGGACAGGAAGC
>CAZTAS010000020.1:0-41427 GCA_964611635.1 uncultured Thermodesulfobacteriota bacterium | reverse complement strand
AGGAGGAGATCCTAAACCGCCAGCTTATTCTTTTTTCAAAGAGCTAAAGTGTTACGCTGATTTTAATAATCTTGTTACCCCCATCCTATCCTTTTACCATAGAGATGGGGAATGAAATCTTGCAGTTTCCGGATGAGAACTCGGCAGATTAGAAGCGCGTGCATGGAGATTAGACTAGCTTTTAAGGCGTGTATTCAACTTTTTAAATGCCTGGATGAACTCGATGCCATAGCTGACCATGCGCTCCATCATCTTATCTCCCCGCTCTGCCCTCGCAATAGTCGGGTCTCCCATGGTGCCGTCGGTCGTGATCTCATCCATATCCAGATAAAAGTTTACAGAAGCGTCCTTGAACTTCATGGCGGATAACCCTTGCATAAAAAAATCCTGGTGCATCCTGTCTTGAGGAGCGATTGCATGGGTATCCACGTCCTCCGGCCAGAGGTATAAGTTCAGAGATCCCATTGGGTCTCCGCCGTGTCCTAACTTGTCAACATCTGCGCCGTATAATTCTTTCTTGAACTCCGGAGTGACGAAGGCTAACGGTGCAAACATAGCCATTGTGATACCGTGGACAGCTTTGATCTTGCGGGCGACGTGTTCCAGCAAGCCGGTATTTCCCGCATGACCGTTGACCAGGACAAGGTGATCCAGGCCGTGCCGGATAAGGCATTCGCACACATCTTCAACGACGCCGGACATTATCTCAGGACGCAGGGAAATGGTACCTGGAAATCCTTTGAAATACTCTGAATACCCGAATGGGATGACCGGTGTGACAAGGGCATCTGTTTTATCGGCGATGCGCTCCGCTGCGATAGCGGCAATGCGGTAGTCCCCCATGGGAGCATGAGGACCGTGCTCCTCCATGGAACCCATGGGGATCATCACCACGGGATTCAATTTAAAAGCCTCTTTTGCCTCTGTCCAGGTCATACGCTCGAGGTTCACTTTTTTCATGGCTCATAGCTCCTTATCTGCTTTAACATTCAATCCAAATTTATATAGCATTTCCGATCTGTCCCGGATTCAGTTGAAAATAAATGGCTATTAAGATATTTTCAATATTATGCAAGCCTTGCTGTAAAGTCAAATAAAAATCTTCTTTATAAATAAAGTTTTCAAACCTGGGTTCTACTCCGGCCTGGGTCTTGCGATCTCAAAAGAGGATATATACAATGTTTGGTCTATCCAACCCTTGTTAAAACGTGATTTGCTTCCAGCAAATCCTAAAAGCCCACCACCCGAAGCGGAGTGCATGACAAGGGAGACAAAAGGCCATCTCGCCCCTGAAACATTTAAGCCTGAAATGTAGATTAGTTTTCTTTTCAAAGCCTTGTTCTGTTCTGCTAGAATAGTATCTGAGGCGTACGGTTGAACAATGAGCCTGTATGCACTAAGGTGGAAAGAAATAAGTTCTTTGCTTATCGCCCTTCATTCCTAAAGGGAGGCAGTTAAAATGATTCCAGCCATTCTTGGAGCTGACATCTTAAATTGCGCTTTTGATGTGTCATTGATACTTGCCAACAAGCTCTAGCACAAAGTATTTGTCAATAACCCCGAAGGTTTTTGCAAACTTGAACAGATAGCTTGCCAAGCAAGGAGTCTGCCATGTTCGTGCCTGCTTGGGAGCCACCGGCACTTATAAGGAATCCCTGGCAAGCCATTTGCATCAAGCCGGCCATACGGTCAGCCTTGCGAACCCTGCCCGCATCAAGGGGTTTGCCCAAATCGGGCTGAAGCCTATCAGGGTCGACAAAGTTCATTTTGCCCTCATACCCCGTTTATGCCAAGCTATATACCCCGAGCCCTGGACGCCGCCCGCTCCAGCGGTGCGCGATTTTCAAGCCCTGAGCTATCGCTGGATGCCTTCTTAGCCACGCTTAACCAGAAAACTGATTATCTCAGGCTTCGCATGAGAATATTTTTTTACTTGACATTAATTAAGTGAGCTGCTTATACCATTTGCTATATGGCAGTTAAATGCGATTGTTCTGCTATGTGATCGACTTGGTAAGGGGTATGATGCGGATGATGGAACAGGATGAATTCATCGGGCCTGTGAATTTGGAAAATCCGCATGAGATCAGCAATCTGGAACTGGCCGAAATCCTCATCAAGGCAACTGGGTCGAGTTCTGTGATCGAATACTTGCCCATAGGACCTGATGATCCTGTTAAACGGCGTCCAGATATTACCCTAGCCATAAGCAAACTAAATTGGTAATTTGAAGCGGCCTTTGAGGATGAGCTGCGTTTAACGATAGACTGTTTTCGAGAGAAATTGGTCTCTAGCTGATAGAAGAGGGCAGGGGGGTGGAAAATCATTGAGAGTGAGGAATTGCTTTTGATACCTGCTTTTAAGAACCGACCGAATTTGAAGACATTTATGAGGGGATTAAATTTAAAGGGACCGCAGTGTGTAAAAGAGGATGAATAATAAGTTCGAGCTGAAAAAAGTGTCGGCAAAACAATTTTTTTACCTTATTTAAGAAAAAAATCTCAAAGATTTGACATTTTTTATTGACAATTGATATAAAAATGACTTATAATGATTTATAATTTATCTTATTATAAAAGAATGCTAGATCACAATGTTGTGAGATAAGTTATGAGAGTTTTTAGACCTTGAGCAGGAATTGATGTGCGCCGCCGGGCTCATCCCTTGGGATAAGATTCACGATGAGCTGTCCAGATATTCCAGGAAAAGGGACTGCCGGATTAAGTTTGTTCAGATCATGATGAGGCTGTACATCCTAAAGCACCGTTATCGTTATGATGTCTCGGACTGCTAGGAGGTTCAGTATCTCCATGAGAACCATCATTATTAGTAAACCTTTTTCGAGTTTGACGAGCCCCAGCCTCCTGGGATCCTGGACAGTTCTACCAGGAGGAGATTTCGTCAGCGTATCAGCACGAGAGGGATGGAGCTCATCGAGGCGGATAATCTAGAAGTGTTTGGCGAATATGGGGCCTATCAAGACCAAACGCCTTTTGGTGCACACCAAAATCCAGCCCAAGCATATTGTATATCCCATCGATTCGGAACTGTTGTACAAAGTTAAAAGGAAGCTTGGGGCAAAAGTCGAAGCGATCCGCAGTGAGATCACGTTTCGGAAGTTCTTTCAGAGCATTTCTAGCACAAGCAGCAAGGTCCACCTCCAGGCCAAAAAGCTCTTCAGGCAGAAGCCCCTTGTCCAGCAGGAAGCGCTTTCGAAGCTGAGCAGGATGCTGCAGAAGGTGTTAAGGCAGGCGTCGGGCATGATCAAATCCCTTTATGCCATGGGAAGGAAAGGGTTAGGCCGTGAACTCCACGGCATACAGCGTCTAGGGCGCAAGGGTTTGGCTCAGGCGCGGACTGCCTTGAAGGGTTTCGTGGCGATAAACTTCTGTGTGGTGGGGAGTGGATACGTGGGGCTGGTGACAGGAGCGTGCTTTGCGAAGTTTGGCGTCAGCTTTACCTGCGTAGATAAACCAGTAATGGGTGAATTACCCCACTAATAACTCCAGCTTCAAGTATGCACATTAGCCACTTACTGTTCGCTTTATGGTTGAAATATGCGAAGGGAAGCAAATCGAACCGTAAATAAAGAGTTTAAACTCGTGGTTCTGACTCCTGTGGGACTTCCGGATCCTTCTCTGGCAATCGCGGCAAGCAGAGCCGGCGGATTGGGGGTGCTCGACCTGGAATATACCCGTGATCAAGAAGTCGCACTGGATGCCATTCAGAAATTGGCTCGGTATGTCAGAAATGATTTTGGGATCAAGGTGGATGGTGATGACATAGAATTCTTGGCCGCTCTAACTTCAAAATTGCCTGAACGCCTCAAGGCGGTCGTCATTACTTTTAGTGATCCTCAAAGATTGAAGGAAGAAGTACGAATCCTCCACGATAAAGGTCTCTCGGTAATACTGGAAAGCATTTGTTTTGACCAGGCCAGGATTGGAGGAGAAATAGAAGTTGATGCTGTCATTGCCAAGGGCAATGAGGCGGGTGGACGGGTAGGAAACAAAACAACCTTTATGTTGCTCCAGCAACTCTTAAGACATCTCTCGGTACCTATCTGGGCCCAGGGAGGCATAGGTCTGCATACCGCAGCTGCTTGCTTTGCGGCAGGAGCAGCTGCTGTAATTCTTGACATCCAACTGGCTTTGACCCGAGAGTCGCCACTTCCAGAGCCGATAAAAACCAAAATCGCGATGATGGACGGTAGTGAGACCATATGCCTGGGGGATGAGATCGGGGAAAGCTATCGCGTATATTCAAGACCGGGTATTCCTGTGGTAGATGAGCTGCGCCAGAGAGAGAAAACCCTCTCCAAAAGTGGTTCTATCCAAGGGGGAATTGCAGCCCAGTGGCGCCAGGAGATCTCACGCTGTGTTGGCTGGGATTCTTTGGAACATAGTCTGTATTTACTTGGACAAGATGTGGCCTTCGCAGCACCACTGGCACAGCGGTACGTTACCGTTGGAGGTGTTTTGGAGGCAATCCGGCAATCAATCGATTCCCATTGCCAAGCTGCTTGGAGGCTTCGTCCCCTCAGTGAAGATTCCCCACTGGCACGATCTCACGGCACACGTTGCCCCATTGTTCAGGGGCCGATGGCCAGGGTCAGCGATGTTCCTGCATTTGCTCGCCGGGTAGCACAAGAAGGTGCTCTCCCATTCATGGCAGTGGCATGGCTGCGTGGTCAAGAGCTTGAAGTGTTGCTTCAAGAAACACGCGATCAACTTAATGACTATCCCTGGGGAGTTGGGTTGTTGGGTTTTCTTCCTTCCGACCTTTACAATGACCAGCTCAACATTATCACCACTTATCGTCCTTCTTTTGCCTTGATTGCCGGAGGTCGTCCCGATCAGGTGAGAGCATTGGAGAAGGAGGGTATTCCCACTTATGTTCACGTCCCTTCGCCAGCATTGTTAAAGATGTTCCTTGAAAATGGAGTGCGACGGTTAATCTTCGAGGGACGTGAATCAGGAGGACACATAGGTCCACGCTGTGGCTTTGTGCTCTGGGAGACCATGATCGAGACGATGATAGAGTCTCTCCCATCAAACAATTTACCAGAGGAATACCACGTACTGTTTGCTGGAGGAATTCATGATGCCCTTTCAGCCTCAATGGTTGCAGTTATGGCAGCGCCCCTGGCGGAATTAGGTGTTCGGGTGGGCGTCCAGCTTGGCAGCGTATATCTATTTACTAAAGAAGCTGTTGAAGCCGGGGCAATTATTGAAAGATACCAGCAGGAAGCTCTCAGATCTTGTCAGACCACAGTACTGGAAAGTAGCCCCGGCCACGCTATCCGTTGTGTTTATACTCCATATGCGAAGACTTTTAAACAAGAAAAACGAAGACTATCCTTAGAGGGAAAGTCGTCGGATGAAATACGAAATATTTTGGAACGGATGAGCCTTGGAAGGTTACGGCTGGCAGCCAAGGGAATCACAAGAAATCCTGATTATGGTCCAGATCCCAAGGCATCACGATTTGTGACTCTCTCCGAAGAAGAGCAATATGCCCAAGGGATATATATGGTTGGGCAGCTCGCTGCCCTACGAGACCAGGCGCTTGGCATTGGCGAACTCCATCGGGACATCGTAGTTGGGAGTTCCGAAAGGATTGAGGCGTTATATGAAAAGCACATGAGGCTTCCGTCACTTAAAAAAGAAGATAGCCCTTCTGATATCGCGATTATTGGGATGGCATGCATATTACCCGGAGCCCATACTCTGCAAACATACTGGGAAAACATTCTCAACAAATTCAATGCCATCAAAGAAGTACCTGCGGATCGCTGGGATTGGAGCCTGTACTATGACCCGGACCGCAAAGCAAGAGATAAGGTTTATTCCAAATGGGGAGCCTTCTTGGATGATGTTCCCTTCGATCCCTTAAGGTACGGAATGCCTCCCAATTCTATATATTCCATCGAGCCGCTTCAGCTCCTGACTCTCGAAGTTGTAAGAAGCGCTCTGGAAGATGCTGGCTATTCCAAACGCCCATTTCCACGAGAGCAAACCTCTGTAATCCTTGGTATTAGCGGGTTGGCTGACCTTGGTCAAATGTATGGCTTCCGGTCGGCTCTTCCTACTTTTTTTAGTAGCTCACCACAAGAGATTTTGTCCCATTTTGACGGTGTCCTACCAGAATGGACAGAGGACTCCTTCCCTGGGATTCTCATGAACGTTACTGCTGGCAGAGTGGCTAATCGCTTTGATCTGGGAGGCATGAACTTTACGGTGGATGGGGCGTGTGCTTCGTCCCTGGCTGCATTGTATATCGCAGTGAGGGAACTCGAAACCCAAAATAGCGATATGGTTATCGTTGGCGGTGCAGACACCATGCAAAATCCTTTTACTTACCTCTGTTTTTCTAAAACTCATGCATTGTCTCCCAGCGGACGCTGTTGTCCTTTGGATAAGAGTGCTGAAGGGATTGTTATTGGTGAGGGCATTGCTGTGGCGATTCTCAAGCGGCTGGCTGACGCTGAGCGGGATGGAGACAAAATTTATGCCGTCATAAAGGGGATCGGGGCCTCAAGTGATGGAAGAGATAAGAGTTTAACGGCACCACTTCTGGAGGGACAACTCAGAGCTTTACAACGCGCTTATGCGAAAGCAAACATCTCTCCCGCAACGATTGGCCTTATAGAAGCCCACGCCACAGGCACAGCGGTAGGTGATCAGGTTGAGATCGAGGCGCTCACTCAATTGCTTAACTACGCCCGATCCGGTCAGCAATCCTGCGCCATTGGATCGGTCAAATCCATGATCGGTCATACTAAATCTACTGCCGGGCTAGCTGGCCTTATTAAAGTGGCCCTGGCCCTTTACCACAAAGTAATGCCTCCAACACTTGGAATTGAAACGCCAAACCCCAAGCTTCATTCTTCCGAAAGCCCTTTATACGTGAGCACCGAGACTCTTCCGTGGATTCACCACTCTGCGGAAATCCCCCGGAGGGCTGGGATTAGTGCCTTCGGCTTTGGAGGGACTAACTTTCATGCAGTCCTTGAAGAATACACGCAAGACTTCATAAATTCTTCCACTCAATCGGTTTTTCAGCAATGGCCCAGTGAGCTGTTTGTCTGGAGGGAAAATTCTCGCCAGGCTTTGATAGAGAAGATTCAAGCATTGGAGAAAATGCTTTCTCAGGGGGCTGATCCCCCCCTTGGAAATCTGGCATTTGCGATTAATAAAATTAATGAACAAACGATCTCAGAAAATAACGATTCATCAATGAAGCTTGCATTGGTGGCCACCTCTCTGGAGGACCTGAGAAAAAAGCTGAGCTGGTCCAGGCAAGCATTAACCAATTCGAAATCAGTTATTCACGATCCCACGGGAATTTACTTCTCCGAACAGCCGTTGGGCCGGGAAGGGAAATTAGCGTTTTTATTCCCGGGTCAGGGCTCGCATTATTTGAGCATGCTCTGGGACTTAGCCATTCAGTTTCCTGAGGTTCGAGATGTCTTCGAGCGAAGCGATCGTATTTTAAAGGACAGACTTCCCAAACCACTGAGCGCTTTCATCTTCTCCCGACCTCCCTTTACTGAGGAAGAGAAGCTTACTAGCCAGCGTTCTCTTGCCCAAACGAACATTGCTCAACCGGCCATGGGAACAGCATGTCTGGCCATGTTACATCTCCTCGAAGCTTTGGGGATTCTGCCAGACATGGTCGCCGGCCACAGCTATGGAGAATATGTCGCCCTATGTGTTGCAAGTGTCATCAGTGAGGATGATTTGATTGTTCTGTCAGAAGCCAGGGGTCGCTTCATTATTGAAGCAGCAAGCCCAGAACCAGGCGTCATGGCAGCTATTAATGCAGGAGCCAGCGAAGTCTCGGAAACCATCAGGGATATAGATGGTGTAGTGCTAGCTAATTTGAACGCTCCGGAACAGACAATTATTTCCGGTGAAAGGCCATCGGTGGAGGAAGCAATTGAGCGCTTCAGAAGTCTAGGATTACAAGCTAGGTTAATTCCAGTTGCCTGCGCATTCCATTCCCCTCTCGTGGCCCAGGCTTGTGAGCGGCTGAGAGAATTCCTGTCGAACATAACATTAAGTAAGCCTCGTCTAGAAGTATTCTCTAATAGCAATGTTGGCCCCTATCCTAGAGAACCTGAGATTATTGCCCAGAGGTTGGTCCAACACCTTGTGAGCCCGGTGGAATTCATTCGGGAAATTGAGGCCATGTATGAGCATGGGGCCAGGATTTTCGTGGAAATCGGGCCAGGAAGAGTTCTAAGCGGGCTCGTTGATCAGATTCTTGGTAAAAGACCACACCTTGCTGTTACCTCTAATCAGGCCGGACGATCCGGGCTCGTTCAACTGCACCATTTATTGGGACAGTTAGCTGCACATGATGTCTCCATTAAGATGGACAGACTTTATGAGGGAAGATCGTTTAAGGAGATCGACTGGAAGAGGTTGGCGGAGGGAACCCGAGAGGCCAATCTCTCCCCCAGCACCTGGCTGGTTAACGGCACCAGGGCAAAACCTCTTAAACAGGTCTCTTCGCATGATTCGGAAAAGACGATCACGCCAATCGAGCCAACGACTGCCAGGCAAAAAGCCGCTCCCGCTGCGACGAAATCAGAACAGGAACAAATCCCTGCATCGGCTCCTACCACATCACAGACAAAGGTCCAAGCTCCTCCATTGGTAACCGGATCCAGTCGGCAGGAGGTACGAGCTTCTGCTGGTCAGTCTCTTTCGGGAGATGAAGTGATTCAGACCATGAACCGATTTCAGCAGATGATGAATCGTTTCTTGGAAACCCAAAAGAGCGTGATTCTGGCCTACCTTCAGGGGACATCTGGAGTGGCCGCTTCTCCTGAGGAGCAAGAACAGGATATTAAACAGATACAGGCCCGTCTGAAGACTTCTCTACAGCAAGACTTGCAGACTCCTCAAAACAAAGATCTAAATCTGCATACTGCTCAGGAACCATCCCCAGAACATCCACCAAATAGGCTCCCAAAAACTCAAGAAGATCGTGAATCTGTATCCAGTATACAATCTCCCGATTTAAAGGCGGATTTTTCGGAAGAGGAACTGGCATCACATTTGTTGAAGATTATAAGTGAGCGCACCGGATATCCCCAAAACATGCTCGATCTGGATCAGGACTTGGAGGCCGACCTGGGCATAGATTCAATAAAGCGCGTCGAGATCTTGGGCTCTTTCCTGCAAAGCACGGCTTCCTCTTATCGGCAGGAAATTGAAAAGGAAATGGAGAATCTTACAAGGGTCAAGACGTTGCGCGGAATCATCCAGTGGTTAGAGGAACACATACCATCCGAGACTAATCACACTCAGCGAGAGGCGAGGTGTGAATCCCGCGAGTTAAGCATCCCAGAGGGTGACGAGCTGGAGTCTGAGCGGGATCAAGCGGTTAAGCGTTTTACCCTGGTGGCCAAGACGAGACCTTCCTCAGGTCCTTTTTCGGCCATACCCGCAAATGGAGTGCTGGTTATTACCGACGATGAGAGAGGGGTTGCCCGGAGTCTTGCGAAAGAGCTGAAAGGCCGAGGATGCGCTGTTGCACTGGCTCAATTTGAGGCTCATACCGAGGAAGTCGAGCCCGGATGCTATAAGGCAGCACTTGATTCAACGGAAGGAACTGCCAAGTTGCTTGAGCTCATCCGCCAGCGGCAGGGGCGGATCGGGGGCCTAATCCATCTGCTTCCTCTGAAAAACTGGACACCTTACAATGTTATGGATTTGACCCGTTGGCGGAAGCGTCTTCAACTGGATGTGAAAAGCCTCTTCTACCTGGTAAAGGGCGTGGAAAAGGATTTTAAGGAACCAGCAGAAAAAGGTGGGCCTTGCATTATAGCAGCAACTGGGATGGGTGGCAGCTTCGCAACAGATTCCTCCCAAATTAGTCAGGAATTTTTCCCTGGACAAGGAGGCATTGCCGGTCTTCTGAAAACTGTGGCTCTTGAATGGCCAAGTGTGAGGATAAAGGTTATAGATCTAAATTTAAGGGAAAGTGCAACAGATCTGGCAGATCATCTTCTGGTGGAAATGACCTCAGATGAGCAAGTGGTGGAGGTTGGCTACAACGCTTCCCAACGCCTGACTCTTAAACCAACCATGGCCCTTTTGGATCGACAAGGGCCTCACATCCTGAACATCGATTCCTCATGGGTCATTCTTGTAACGGGAGGAGCGCGTGGGATTACTGCCGATGTAGCTAGTGAACTTGCAAAGCGCTATCAGCCGACCCTGATCCTGATGGGTCGTTCCGCCCTGCCAGCGCCGGAAGAGTTACCCGAAACTGCCGGACTGAACACGCCGGAGAAACTAAAAGCCGCCTTGATCTCCAAAATGCGCAGTGAGGGGCAATCATTCTCGTTGTCTCAGGTGGAAGCCGCATACGACCAGCTGCTCAAGGAGCGAGAGATCCGGAGTAACCTGTTAGCCATGCAGAATGCTGGTGCACAGGTGCAGTATTTTCAGCTAGATGTGCGCGATGAGGAGGCCTTTGGCAAGCTCATCGATGGAATTTATAACAAATACGGACGGCTAGACGGGGTCATTCACGGTGCCGGTATCATTGAAGATAAACTCATTGCAAACAAAACACCGGAGTCCTTTGATCGAGTTTTTGATACCAAGGTTGATAGCGGATTTATCCTGACTCGGAGGCTCCGGCCGGATTCGCTTAAATTTCTCATCTTTTTTACCTCGGTGGCCGGTCGTTTTGGTAACCGAGGCCAGTGTGATTACGCCGCTGCCAATGAGGTCCTCAATAAGATGGCAGTCTATTTGGACAGTCGATGGCCAGGACGAGTGGTGTCCATCAACTGGGGGCCCTGGGAAAAGAGCGGAATGGTTACCGCCGAACTGCGGAGACGATTTATTGAGCGGGGTGTGGAATTGGTACCTCGCTCCATCGGCCCTAAAAAGCTAGATCAAGAAATATGCTATGGACGCAAAGGCGAGGTGGAGGTCATCCTTGGTGGCATCGGGTGGACAGCAAAATCAGAGGCCGATACCGCCTTGTCTCCTCCAATATCTCCTTTAATAGCTCACAACACCGGTGTTAGTCGGGAAACAGAAGGGGCCATAGAGATTATAAAGACCCTTGATCCATCTAGGGATCTTTATCTTCAAGATCATAGGCTGGACGGCAAACCGGTCTTCCCCGCGGCGATGGCTATGGAGTTAATGGCAGAGGTTGCAGCTCAGGCATGGCCAGAGTTCGAAGTTGCAAAGATTAGTAATTTTCAGGTCCAAAAAGGAATTGTTATTCACAATGCCGCAGACTCAGTTCGTGTGGTGGCAAAGCAAAGAGATAATTCCCCGGAGTTGCAGCGAATGGATGTGACCATCTTGAGCATAAATAATCCGGGGCAAGTCCATTATTCTTCAACCGTGGAGTTGACAAGAACATTAAGTGCGTCAACTGGTCTTTCTAATCAGAGTATAAAAGAGCTTCGTCCTTTTCCGATGACTGTCCAAGAGTCTTATCAAAAATGGCTTTTCCATGGTCCTATGTTGCAGGGAATACGAGAAATTCAGGGAGTGAGTAAACATGGGATTCAGGCCCGTCTTGTTCCCTCTTCCCCACATCAGTGCATATCCGGCGTTTCGGAAGGTTCATGGCTGATTGATCCTGTCATTATAGACAGCGGATTTCAACTTGTCGTTATATGGGCGAGAATGCACTGGGATATGACGCCACTTCCTTCCCGTTATAAGTTATACAGGCGGCTAGGCTCTATATCAGGAGAAGAGATCGATTGCAAGATATTTATCCTGCCGAACTCTCGAGGTAACACAATTCACTTTGACGCGGGCTTTTTTGATACTAATGGGCGTTTGCTGGGCTTTCTGGAAGATATGGAGGCCACGTGCAGCAAATCATTAAACCGCTTGGCGTTAAAGGAAAACGATAAGACGTGAACTGAAGGAGCATTTAATGTCTTCCGGTGAATTCCCAAAACCAAATCGACCAAAAGACATGATGAAGCAAGAAGATATTGCTATCATAGGAATGGCTTGCCTTTTTCCTGGTGCGCCTGACCTGAAATCATACTGGCAGAACATTGTCTCCAAGGTTGATGCCGTCACCGATCCTCCTCCGGAAGCTTGGGATCCGGATCCGGATCTTTATCATGATCCCGACTCAACCGAGGACGATAGAGTTTACTGCAAACGCGGTGGATTCATAGAAAATTTAGCGCACTTCAACCCCCTCAAATACAGCGTGATGCCCACCGCAGTGAAAGGCGGCGAACCCGACCAGTGGCTGGCGCTCCAGTTAGCCTACGATGCCTTGGCAGACGCAGGATACCGGGATCGACCCCCTGAGGCACACCGAACGGGCGTGATTTTGGGAAAAGGAAACTACATTAATCATGGTAATCTAAATTTGGTTCAACGAGGTTTGGTAGTTAATCAAACTCTTGAAATACTAAAAACATTGCTGCCGGAGCTTACCGAAGCTGACCTGAAGCGTATCAGTCAAGAACTGAGGAAGTGTTTACCCCCTTTTAATCCCGAGACAGCCTCAGCAGTGATTCCCAACATTATTGCTGGCCGCGTCGCTAATCGGCTGGATTTGATGGGTCCCTGCTATACCGTTGACGGCGCTTGCGCCTCATCGTTGCTAGCGATTGAAATAGCGGTGCGTGATTTGCTTGCGAAAAGAATCGACTTGGCCCTTGTAGGCGGCGTTCAGGTTGCGACACGGGTACCGATATTGTCGCTCTTCTGCCAGATCAACGCGCTCTCGCGCCGCCAGCAAATCCGGCCTTTCGACAAGGACGCTGATGGCACGATCCTTGGCGAGGGAGTTGGTATTATTGTCCTCAAACGATGTTCTGATGCTGAACGAGACAGAAATCGCATTTATGCCCTGATCAAAGGAGTTGGAAGTTCTGGCGATGGCCGCGGGCTGAGCGTCCTGGCTCCCCGGATAGAAGGGGAGGAGTTGGCTTTGCGACGGGCCTTTGAGATGGCCGGTATCTCGCCCCGAACCATTGGTTTGATTGAAGCCCACGGCACAGGTACGCAGGCCGGCGACGTGGCTGAGATACAGGCGCTCAGTCGGGTCTTCGGTCCACGAAACGGCAGGGTACCATGGTGTGCCATAGGGTCGGTCAAATCCATGATCAGTCACACCATGCCAGCTGCAGGCATAGCGGGAGTCATTAAAGCGGCTTTATCTCTCTACCACAAGGCTCTCCCTCCTACCATCAACGTGGACGATCCAAACCCAAAGCTTGAATTGGAAAAAACGCCTTTTTACATCAACACCGAAACCCGGCCCTGGATTCATGGTTCGCATGAAGCTCCTCGCCGAGCAGGCGTCAATGCATTTGGTTTCGGGGGAATCAATGCACACGTGATCATAGAAGAATACAGCATTGAGAACGAAGCGAATATCCAGAGCTACTCCCAGCATTGGGAAACCGAAGTATTTGTCTTAGAAAGCAAATCTCGGTTAGCACTCATTGATAAGGCACAGCATTTACAGAGTATTCTATCTCAAACAAATCGGCTACAACTAAAAGATTTGGCCTTCAGCTTAAACAACGACCTTGGAGGAGCGACAAACCGGCTTGCATTGGTCGCTTCTTCTTTAGCGGATCTTCAAAAAAAGCTAGAACAGGCGATAACCCGCTTGAAAGACGATAATTGTAAGAAAATCAAGGATATTAATGGCATTTACTTCTTTGAAAAACCTCTGAGTCCAAAGGGCAAGATCGCTTTTCTATTTCCTGGTGAAGGTGCCCAATATGTTAATATGCTAGCTGATCTCTGTATCTACTTTCCGGAAGTGAGGGCATGCTTCGATCATTTGGACCGCATTTTTCTTGGGCATGCAAGGGGCTATTCGCCGAGCGATTTCATTTTTCCCCCTCCTGCTTTCTCTGGGGCTGAAAGGAAGGCGGCAGAGGAAAGGATCTATAAGATGGATGGGGCTATTGAAGCGGTGCTGGCCGCCAATGATGCCCTATTTGCTCTTTTAAACCATCTGGAGATTCATCCCGATATGATCTTGGGACATAGCACCGGTGAATACTCAGCCATGAGAGCTTCCGGAATATTCAGCCTTAGCGATGTTTCAAACAATGGGCAACGTGCCCGCGAATTGAACCAAAGCTATGAGCAAGCAGCATGCAAAGACGGCATTCCAAATGCACTTTTACTCGCTGTGGGCGCTGATTCTGAACGAGTGGCCTCCTTAATTGATCAGATCGATGCAGAAATATACATTGGAATGGATAACTGTCCCCACCAGACAGTTATCGTCGGTATTGAAGCTGAAATTCAAAAGGCCATTGATGAACTGAATCGCCAAGGGCTTATTTACCAAGTGCTACCTTTTGATAGACCTTACCATACACCCTTGTTCCAATCCTATGCCCAATGCTTACGCCAGTTGTTCGAGCGCTGGCCAGTTGATTCTCCCACCTTACAAATTTATTCATGCACTACCATGGCACCTTATCCTGCAAGCCTTGAAGATATTCGCAAGCTGATGGTCGAGCACTGGGTGCAGCCGGTTGAATTCAGAAAGACAATCGAAAAGATGTATGAAGATGGTTGTCGGATCTTCCTGGAAGTTGGGCCTAAAGGCAATCTAACCGCTTTCGTGGATGATATTCTCCGAGGGCGAGATTACATTGCTGTACCCGCCAATGTGCAGCACCGGTTAGGGATCACTCAAATCAATCACATGGTAGGAATCCTGGCGGCACATGGAGTCCCAATAAATCTGGACTACCTTTATAAACGCAGGGCACCTCAAAGAGTTTCCCTTGGTAAGATTTCAGAGGAAAGAGAAAAAGATAATAAGCAAAAAGGGGAAATGAATCTTGCCACTGGATCGCCGGTTATGCGGATATCGAGCGAGACTGCCCAACAGCTCCGCAAGCAAGTCTTTCACCAGCAGCCGGACTCTGCCGCATTATCAAGTGATTTATCCTCCTTGGGGAATCAAAATCTTTCACGCCCACTTACTCCCCCTCTTTATGATAGAGGTTATGGTAAGACTGATCCTGCTCACAGTGTACCACCGCAGCAGGATCTCCAGCAAGACCCTCCCGCAGAGGTAATGTCAGCCTATTTAGACAATATGGAACATTTCCTTCAAGTACAACAGGACATTATGCAGGTATTCTTAGCTAGAGTAGTAGAAGGCCTGCCGAATAGTGAGAAGAAAAACATAAACTGGCTGGCGGATCCAGAACACCGGTCAAAAGTGGCCGAAGTTTCCAGCTCCGAGCTGCCCAGCCTTTCGAAGACTCCATTGAAACCAGGCACTTCACCTGCTGATCCGTCGCTAGCACCCCATGAGGATAAAGCTGAGATCCCTGTAATTCGAGACAAGGGAGCACATGAGCATCTCCAAGCTCTCGACCAGAAGCTGCTGGAAATTGTCAGCGAAAAAACCGGTTATCCAAAAGAAATGCTAGATCTCAATTTAGACATGGAAGCCGATCTGGGAATTGACTCCATCAAGCGTATCGAGTTTCTTGGGGCATTCAGTGAGCAGTATGGTGTAATGTTTGATCAGAATATGGAGCAGTTTGCGAGCCTAAAAACACTGCAACATTTGATTGATTTTCTGCGATCACATCTTGAAGGTCCAAGCTGCGCATCTCCAGATCAGGTGAAGACCAAAGACGAATTTATGGATGGAAGCGCAAGCGGGGCCAAGTCAACCAATGCGGACGCATCCTCTTTTCCCCTGATTGGGGAAGTGATCTCCTTGGTTCCAGGTCGTGAGCTGGTGGCACTTCGACGGGTTAGCCTGGATGAGGATCTCTATCTCCGTGATCATATTCTCGGGGGCAATGTCTCCAGACTGGACGATACATTGATATCCTTACCCGTGATGCCCCTCACCATGAGTATGGAAATTCTTGCCGAAGCAGGTGCCATGATTATTCCTGAACAAGTACTCATCGGCATGAAGAACATTCGGGCTTATCGATGGATCGTCCTGGAAGATAGCTTCGTTACTTTGCAAATTGTTGCCCGCCGACGGATAGAGGCCAATAACGAGGTTGAGGTCAAAATCTACACTTTAGAGGAGGATAAAACCCCATCAGCAAACCCTGTTGTGGAAGGGACAATGGTCTTTGGGTCTACCTATCCTGAACCTGAAGTCTCCGATGACTTCTCGCTTAATGGCGAAAGAGCTTCCAGATGGACTCCGGAACGCCTTTATAGTACAGAAGGGATGTATCACGGCCCATGCTGGCAAGGCGTCTCGTCTATTGATCGCTGTGGTCAAGACGGGGCTCTCGCTACCCTGGAGGTGTTGGCTCCCAATAAATTTTTCTCCTCATCCAGGAACCCCAGATTTGTCACAGACCCCATTGTGCTGGACGCTGCAGGGCAAATCGTTGGTTTTTGGGCTGAGGAGCACCTGGAGACAGGCTTCGTCGTGTTTCCCTTCCGCGTGAAGGAGGTACAAATATTCAGACCTCAGCATCCTGTAAATCGGAAGGTAAGGTGCCAGGCTCGGATTCAGTTAGTTGGTACTCAGCAGATCCGTTCAAATTTTGACATTATCGGTGAAGATGGAAGACTCTGGATGCGACTGGTGGCATGGGAAAACATGCGATTCGACCTACCAATTGAGGCATATTATTTTCTGCTCTCACCCATTGAAGTAATACCGAGCAAGCGGTGGGATTTACCCGTATCCTCTTTTTCAAACTCCTCTTTATTTTTATGTTTTAGGAGTGATACGCATTTTCTGGGTGACGAACCTTTTTTGAGGCAAGTTTTCGCTCATCTTATCTTGAATCGTAATGAGAGGGAAACTTTTCGCAGGCTGGGAAAATCGGAAAAGCGACTAACTCAGTGGCTCACGGGAAGGTTGGTTGCAAAGGATGCAGTCCGAGTGCTACTCAAACAACACTACGGCATAGAATTAGGCCCCGCTGATGTGGAAATTGGTCAAGATGAGTACGGACGTCCTGTGCCGCAGGGAGCATGGACTCAGGCAATAGAACTCGTGCCGACACTTTCCTTGGCGCATACTAACGGAATCGCGGTGGTCATTGCTGCTCTATTGAATTCAGATCAGGGGATAGGGATAGATATTGAACGAGTTCGGTCTTTAGAAGAGAGATTCGAGAACACAGCCTTTACTCCAGAAGAGTTAGATCTGCTTAATTCAGTGGAAGTCTCAGCACGTCAGCAGTGGGTGATTCGACTCTGGTGCGCCAAAGAGGCTTTGGCTAAGGCGTTGGGACGGGGGTTGATCCAGGGGCCTCAGAGCCTAATTGTACGGGAATTGAATATCCCTGCTGGCGATGTAAAGGTAGCATTGCAGGGAAAATTTGCAGAAGAATTCCAAGAGTTTTCTCAATCAACCGTGGTTGTTCATACCGCTTTGGAAGAAGACTACATAATTGCTAGTATTATTTGTGAAAGAGATAAACATGTCCCAAGTGAGTAAAAAGGATATTTTCAGCACTGTACTCGGGATTCTGAATCATATGTCGAACGATTGGGAGTACTCAGGAGAAATTACTCCCAGCACCTTTCTTGTCGCTGATCTGGGATTTGAATCTATCGACGTTGTGGTCCTGGGAACGGTTGTTCAAAAACACTATGACCAATCAATGCCATTTTCAGAGTTCTTTGCTGAGATCGGACAACGGGAAGTTCGTGACATTCGTATTGATGAGTTTGTTGAGTTTATTTATCAACATTTGAATATTAGGTAGTAAAGAAACTTTGGTTAACTGCCAAAGGTCTTTAAAACCAAGCCTTTAGGTAGGAGATGGTCGTGAAAAAGCGGACTATACTTATTGGACTGGATGGCGCTACATTTACTATCCTAGATCCATTCATGAACGCAGGAATTATGCCCTTCCTGAAAGAGTTCGTGGCATCAGGTGTACGTGCGGAGCTCATTTCAGTCATCCCACCCTTGACACCACCGGCTTGGACCTCACTGGTAACAGGCAGAAGCCCCGGGCATCATGGAATCTTCGACTTTTTCCTTAAGGAAGAGAAAAACCCGCAAATCCGTATTGCCACCTCCCAGGATGTTCATTGTGAGACAATCTGGTCCATCGCTAGTCGGCATGGACTTGGGGTCACCACTCTGAATTTCCCCTTAATGCTGCCACCACCAGCGATTAGTGGTAATATAATATCCGGCGGTTTGATGACATGGCGGCAGTTGCGGCTTGGCTGTTATCCCGATGATCTCTACGATAGGCTCAAAGCACTTCCAGGCTTTAATGTACGCGAGCTGGCGATGGACATGGCCCATGAGGAGAAGGCAATCGAGGGATGTCGCCATGAAGAATACGAGGACTGGATTAAATTGCATATTCGCAGGGAACAGCAATGGTTCAACATCCTGAAGTATTTGATGCGTGAGGATCCTTGTGAACTAACAGCTATACTATTTGATGGAATCGACAAGATTCAACACCTGTGCTGGCGCTTCCTCGCCCCTGATTACCTCAATGCGAAACTGTCGCCTTGGGAGCAGCATATTCGAAACCTTTGTGTTGAATATTTTTCCAAACTGGATCGGTTACTGGCGGAGATAGCTGAGCTTGCCGGTCCTGATTCTACGATAGTGCTAGCTTCCGATCATGGTTTTGGCGCTCAAAAGTCGACATTCTTCGTCAACACCTGGTTGGAGCAAAATGGCTATCTGGCATGGGCTAGCAACGGACCTCCAAAGGAGAGTTCATCAGCGGTTCTGGGCTTAAGTCAGCTCGCGCGCCATGTGTATATCCTCAACTGGGAGAAGACGGTAGCCTATGCTGCAACCCCAAGCAGTAATGGCATTCATATTGTGGTAGCTGGCAGCGGACATGAAAGAGGCATTTCAGAGGCAGGCTATGAGCCATTGCGCAATAAATTGATTGAGTCGCTCTATAGCCTTGTCAGTCCAGCTACGGGTGAACGCCTGGTGACCCGTGTTTGGACACGTGAAGAGGCTTTTGATGGTCCGTACATGCATCTTGCACCCGATCTTACCCTGAGCCTGAAAGATGGGGGGCTCGTGTCAATTCTTTCGGCTGATCTCCCCGTCAAGCCTCGGAGCGAACCGACCGGCACTCATCTTCCAGAAGGTGTCATCATGGCGAGAGGACCCGGCATAAGGCAGGGGATTACCCTGCCACAACTGTCGATCCTTGATGTTGCGCCTTTGCTACTTTACATCATGGGATTGACGATTCCTCAGGATATGGAAGGGCTAATGCCAGAAGAAGTTTTCGAACCACACATGCTGCAGCAACGTCCTGTTAGGTTGGGCGAACCATCCAAGCCTGTGCCCCATATCGAAGAAAAAAGTAATATTAAATTGTTGTTTGATGCTGATGCAGAGGCTGAAATGGCGGCGCGGCTGAGAGCATTAGGCTACATAGAATGATTACAGAAAAAAGTGAACAATGCCAAACGCACTCGTGAATGGGAAAAATATTCATTACTTGCAGGTCGGCAAAGGTCCGGCTGTGGTGCTTATTCACGGCCTAGGCGGAAATCTGGCTATCTGGTTCCTGCACTTAGTAGGACAGCTTCAGGCCGAATTCCACATGACGGCTTATGACTTGCGCGGACATGGTAAAAGCGATGCACCGCCAACCGGCTACACCACGGCAGACATGGCAGAAGACTTGAAGGGCCTGCTGGATGCCCTCGGTTTGGAGAAAGTGCATCTCGTTGGCCATAGCTGGGGTGCTGATATAGCCATGCACTTTACCATACTCTATCCGGAACGGGTTATGAAATTAGTCGTGGTTGAGCCTAATATTGCCGCCTTAATTGATTGGAGAAAAAGCAAAGATTGGGAAGGTTGGGCTTATTGGGCACAAAGGCTCGAAGAGTTTGGAATTCATGTGCCTCGCGAAAAATGGCACGACGTCGACTATATGCTGAGGCAAACAGTTCATATTCCCATAAGATATGGCCCTTTCAAGGGACGACCACGCCGGAAGAAGCCATTGTTGAGGCTGCTTGATACAACCAGCATCGTCGAGGATTATGAGAAGGTTGCCGGGATGACTCTGGATAAAGTTGAAAAAATCAGTCGTCCCACTCTGGCATTATACGGCAAGAAATCACACTTCCTCGTTACCTACGAGTACCTACGTGATCATATTCCTAACTGTAAAACGTGTCTTCTGCCGGAGAGTGACCACTATGGGCCTTTAGAGCACCCAGAGATGATTGTGGAGCACCTGAGGACGTTTCTCAATTCAAGAGGGGATTTCCACAATTTCCATATGCAGGAGAAAGATCGCGATATTTAATCACATCATTACTGGGATTACACCAGTTTCGATCTGGAAACGGCGCTCTCCTTGGCCGAATCAGGCTGCAAAGGTTATGCGACTATATCGAGCCTGAATGATTGCAATATCACAGAAAACCAGCCAGACTGTGTAACCTAAGTCTGGTGGGATGGCAGCTGAAGATTACAGATCAGGAAGGTTTCGGTGAATCATTGGCCCAATAAAGGGTATCTTTTGGAATTCGGGTGATCCTGATTGAAGCCGGGCACTATCAAGACGGGAGCTTTTTGTGTGAGTCGTTTGGTAGCCGCGGGAGCACAAAACCCACACAGTCTCTATTCTTTCGGTCTTCCAAGTTGTGTCTCAAACAGCAGCTTTTCAAGGGATAAAAGATGCTAAAGGTTTTGGTCAATGGAATCAAATTTCATTACTGGCGCGAAGGTAAAGGCCCGGATTTGATTATGCTCCATGGCCTGATGGGCAACCTAGCCATGTGGCACTTCACATTAGTGCCTGGAATGCGGAGTGAGTATTGCATTACAACATATGACCTACGAGGGCATGGTTACAGTGATATGCCCCCCACAGGCTATACTACGCGGGATATGGCAGAGGATCTTCGAGGCATCATGGACGCCCTGGGGATAGAGCCCGCAAATTTAATAGGCCACAGCTTTGGTGCAGACATTACCATGCATTTCTCTTTGCTTTATCCTGCGCGGGTAGAGAAGATTGTGGCCATTGAAGCTGGGATTGCAGCGCTCGTTTATCAGCGTAAGCGAGAGGATTGGACGGGCTGGGTAGAATGGGCGAAAGGATTGGAGAAATATGGGGGCATAAAAGCTCCCCGAGAAAAGTGGAATAAGGTGGATTACAAATTACGTCAGTGCCTCAAAATTCCCATCATTTTAGGTCCTAGCCGGGGCTTATCCCGAAAGGGGGATAAATTGCTCAAGTTGCTGGATTCCACGACGCTGCTGAAGGACTACGAGGATACTGCGGGGGGAATGACGGTGGAGGCCTTGACACGGATCGGACACCCTGTGTTGCTTTTGTATGGGGGCAAATCTAACTACTTAGGGACATATGATGTGCTGAGGGAAACACTGCCCAACTGCACACCAGTCTTATTAGACAACTATAATCACTTTGAAGCGATGGAGCATCCTGAGGAACTCATCAAGCAAATACGCCCTTTCCTTCAGGGGAAAAAAGAAACAGTAGGATCAATGGAGCCTGTAATATGAGTAAGAGTGTCCTGGTTACCGGAGCCTCTACCGGCCTTGGGTTGGAGATATCCCTGTACCTGGCAGAGCGGGGATTTGAAGTTTATGCGTCCATGCGCGACTTGAGACGGCGGGCAGCTATAGATAAGGCAGTTGCACAACGAGGGATCCACCTTCATGTGCTGCAGCTTGATATAAGAAAGAAGGATGAGATTGATAAGGCGGTGCATACGGTAGTAGATTTATCGGGAGGCATCTATGGTCTGGTGAACAACGCGGGTATCGGCCTGCGAGGCTATTTTGAGGACCTCTCCGAAGAGGAGATTTGCTCGGTTTTCGAGACCAATGTGTTCGGGACCATGGAAATGACAAGAGCTGTTTTACCCCACATGCGTGCTGCAAAACAGGGGCGCATTGTGATTGTTACCTCTATTGGCGGACGGATTGGCTCACTTGCTGTGAGTGCTTATTGCGCAACGAAGTTTGCTCAGGAAGGGTTCGGCGAATCACTTGCCCAAGAAGTAATGCCGCTCGGGATTTACGTGAGCCTTGTTGAACCGGCCATTATAAAGACCGAGCGGTGGGGAGCCAATCGTGCCGTTGCCAGAGGGGCCCTCAATCCTCAAAGTCCTTACCATGCATGGTTCCGCGGATCGGAAAACCTTGCCGATCGCCTTGTTGAGACCTCCCCCACAAAGCCTGTGGATGTAGCGTGTGCTGTGTATAGGTCTTTGATTGCTCGGCGCCCCCGTTTGCGATATATGGTGGGGCGTAGGGCGAATTTGGTGATGATCATCAAGCGCTGCTTACCTGGCGGACTCTTTGAGCGGCTCTATTCTGGAGAGGCGGTGCGTCGGGTGATCAAAGCTGGGCAGCGCCTGGCGCAGTGAACTCAATGGCTAGGTTTTTATTTACTGTATGGCCGTTTGCGGGCCACTTCTTTCCCCAAATTGCCGTTGCGCATGCTCTTCGCGAGCGGGGTCACGAATGCGCCTTTTACACAGGCACTCGTGCCTGTAAGGTCATAGAAGATGAAGGATTCCAATGTCTTCCGTTCAAGAATATTGACGAGGAACAGCTCTATCGGATCATGTTCTCTCAGCAACGCGGCTCCTTGCAGTGGAGAGGGCTTTTTAAATTCAAATCCACATTGCGTAAATGGCTTCTTGATACGATTCCACAGCAGGTGCAAGACTTGGAGGCAGTTTTCACCAACTGGCGTCCGGATGTGGTGGCATGCGACCCATTTATGTGGGGTCCTATTCTCATATTCTATGAGAGACTTGGAATCCCCGTGGCCGTATCTTCGTTTATCCCTGCTTGCATGTTGCCAGGTCCGGATGCCCCGCCTTTCGGATTAGGTTTGCCGCGTCCTAATAATCGGTGGACGCGCTTGCTGGCCCAGGTAGTTACGTTTGCCACAGATTTATTTGCGGTAAGATTCAGACGCGCCGCGAGTGGTTTGCGCCAACAGTATGGTTTGCCACCTCTGAAGGCTTCTGTCATTGCATACACTGGACAAATGCCGCTTTACCTCGTGCCCAGCGTACCAGAGTTCGATTATGAGCGGCGCGACTTGCCTCCATCGGTACATTATGTGGGCCCCTACATTTGGAATAAGCCGCGCCATGAGGCACCAGCCAGTTGGCTGGCGCAGATACCTCTGGATCAGCCATGGGTACACGTAACAGAAGGTACGATGCATTTGGAGGACCCGTTTGTGCTGCGGGCAGCGGCTAGAGGCCTGACCAATCTGCCGATGCAGGTGATCATGACAACAGGTGGGGATCGAAATCCGGCTGAATTAAACCTGGGACCGGTGGCTCGGAATATTCACATTACGCGTTGGGTTTCCCACAGTGAGCTTTTACCCAACACTGATTTGGTGGTCACTACTGGAGGGGCTGGAACAGTTTTAGCTACGTTGAACGCTGGAGTGCCATTGATAATCATTCCCACTGAGTGGGACAAACCGGAGATCGCGCAAAGGGTGGTGGAAGCTGGGGCAGGGCTTCGCTTGCCGCCAAACCGCTGCACTCCGAAGCGGCTTCGTACAGCGGTCGAACGTGTATTTGGAGAACAATCGTTCAGGAAGAATGCGCAAAGGGTTGGCAATATTTTCTCCCGACATAGGGGGGCAGCTCGGGCCGCCGAGTTACTGGAAAACTTGAGCATTGACCGGGAGGTGACGAAATGAATAACAAAGGCATGTTAAAGCTAACATGCAAGGTTGTCACATTGGGGGTGACCGTGCTGGGGCTGGTTTTATTGCTGGTTAAATCCTCGCCGGCACAGGGGCAACGACCTCTCTTTCCCCGGGAGTTCTCGGAGGCAGCGCCGCAAGGATTTGGGGATCGGCAAAACAGCGCGGCTTGGTCGATGAAATGGTGGAAGGGAAAACTCTATGTTGGAACAGTCCGAGCTTGGTACTGTTGGATTCAAGCATGGGCTTCGTTAATCTTTCCTTTTAATGAATATCCTCCAACATTGCCCGATGTTGAATGTGCTTCTGACCCTTTGGAGTTGCCTCTTCAGGCCGAAATTTGGCGATACACGCCGGAGACAGGGGATTGGGAATTGGTTTACCAATCGCCCAACAATGTGGAGATACCTGGCCACCCAGGCTATTACACTAGTCGCGATTTAGGATATCGCACAATGGAGATATTCAGAGAGCATGATGGAACGGAGGCGTTGTACGTGGGTGGCGCCACTGTGAACCTTCTCTGGCCTCAAATGCCCCCGCCAAGCATTCTGCGCTCTACAGACGGTGTCACTTTTAGGCCGGTTCCGGAGGACCCTGGCACACTATTAGGCGATCTAGGTCAGGACCAGGCCACTTTTCGCGACATGGAGGTCTATAATGGACGTCTGTACGTCATCAACGGGAAGATCCAGGGGGAGGGGGCTGTGCTGGAGGCAGAGGATCCAGCAGGGGGGAATGACAACTTCAGATGGGTTACCCCGGAAGGTATGAGTGTCTTCGAGATGGCTCCTTTCAACGGGTTCCTTTACCTCGGTTTGGCGAATCAGGGGCCCGATGAGAGGGGATACGCTGTGGTGAAAACGGATGCGACCGGTAATCCACCATATGATTTTACACCCGTAGTAACTAATGGGGGCTTCCTCCGGCCATTTCCCAGTAGTAGCGTTGTCAGCATGCATGTTTTCAAAGGCAGACTATATGTGGGCATGAATAGACCAGCCGAGTTGATCCGCATCAATCCAGACGATACTTGGGATCTCGTCATTGGCAAACCCCGTGAGGCTCCCGATGGCTGGAGATATCCCATTAGTGGCTTTGGGGCCGGCTTCGACTGGCCGCTTAACGTCCACATTTGGCGAATGCAAGAGCACGAAGGTGCGCTCTACGTCGGAACGGCTGATGACAGCACGCAATGGGGAGGCCAACTACCATCTCTAGACCCAATACTTTCCCACTGGTATGGGTTTGACCTATATAGTACTTCAGACGGCTTTAACTTTAATATGATAACCCGCAACGGCTTTGGGGATAAGTTTAACCATGGCGCAAGGACTTTTGCATCCTGCTCCCCTTATGGCCTCTTTTTAGGAGCAGTCAATTATTATTATGGCCTCCAGATTTGGAAAGGTGTACATGAGCAAGAGATGAATTATTTCCAGTCCCCTGAGTCCCCTGAAGGTCTTGAGGTTGAAAGCAAAGATGGACAGATTGTGCTATCGTGGGACCCGCCGCTTGAGGCAACCCGATTTCAAATCTTTAGATCTGACTTGCGTTCATCCTATCCCCAGTTCCAAGAGATTGGTACGTCGGATCAGTTCACCTTTATAGATAACAATGGGCAGCCTAACAAAGTGTATTATTACTATGTAGTGGCCGAGGATGTTTTTGGGTATCTCTCAGAACCTTCCAACGTGGTCCGGGCGCCATCGCTTCTGCCACCAGTGACCTTCAGCAGTCTGATGGACGCACTAATCCATTGGGAGGGCCACCCCTATGAATTAAGCCATCAGTTGTGGGAGTCAACAAACCTTATAAAAAGTGGTAGATTAGATGAGGCATTACAAAAACTTGAGCAAACCGTGCCACTACTTAACGATAACCCAACTTTATTGGATCCCTGGCGTGCCGAAGATTTCCAGATTCTGGTGGCGAAGCTAATGCGACGGGTTCGGTTGGCCCAAGTCGGCATCATTGATCCTGCGGACTTGCTCTGACATTATTTGACTTAATTCGATGCAAGTGATGGCACATAATTTCGAGGACACCGGTGAAGGCAGAAAATGGGAAACATCGAGCATGATGGCGTAAACCTTAAGCCAACTTTGCTGTCAGTAGATGGAGGACGACAGGGAAACAACCTATTTTCCAGTCATATCCTTAAATCATATTAACGTTATTTTTCGTGGAGACCCCTTTGTTTGCTTCCAGGCAATAACCGCCCCTCGCTGGGACTACCAGGGTTACACTACAAGTAACTCTGTTATTGAGGGGAACTTGGATTCAGAAGGACCAGCAGGCCCACAAGGTCCACCGGGTGAACAGGGGCCGTAAGGCCCACAAGGGCCTCAAAGGCCACCAGCATCATCTGGATCGGGCTTTCCGAGGATGCCAACCCTCCCGGAAGTCTGGAGGATACTGCAACTGCTACTGTCAACATGGACAGGCCATTGTAGGATCTGTGGACAGAAATATCTCATGGACACATATTAACTCCTTAACGTAGTAATACTAATACACTAGATGCCAAATAAAGAGGCAAACAAATGAAGCGAATTCTGCTGGTCAATCCACTCTCCGCAAGCCTTGAGGCGACCTTCTACCCACAGTTTGTGAACATCCCGGGCCGTGGCAGGAAGGGCACTGTACCCCCCCTGGGCCTGGCTACCATCGCTGCCCTGACCCCCGATGATATTGAAGTGGACTTGTGGGATGAGGCGGTGAACGGACAGATAAAGGCCTCCACAGAGTTGAAGGACTATGACCTGGCGGGGCTCACCGCCTACAGTGCCCACCTCTCCCGTGCGAATGAGATTGGACGGATCTTTCGCCAGCGTGGTGTTCTCACCGCTATTGGGGGGGCCGGCGTGTTGGGAGACCCGGAGCGATGCCTTGATGTCTTCGATATCCTCTTTCTGGGGGAGGCTGAATTGACCTGGCCCCGGTTCCTTACAGAGTGGAAAACGGGCCACTATCGCAAGGTGTACCGGCAGGTCACCAGGCCCAATCTGGCCCTGTCTCCTCCCCCGCGCTGGGATAGCTTTAACATGAATGCCTATCTGTTAGGTATGGTCCAGGCGATGCGGGGCTGCCCCTTTGATTGCGAGTTTTGCGATGTCGTTCGCCTCTTTGGCCGCAGGTCCCGGCACAAGCCCATTGATCACATCCTGGAAGAGGTCGCGACGCTGGAACGCCTGGGCATGCGGGAGATTTTCTTCTGTGATGACAATTTCATCGGCGTCCCTCGGTTTGCCAAAGATCTGCTTCGGGAGTTGGCTGCGCTGAACCGATCCTTTCGACACCCTGTGACCTTCTCGGCCGAATTGGGCATTAACTTGGCCAAGGACGACGAAATGCTGGAGCTGTTCGTAGATGCCAATTTTAAGGCTTTCTTCATTGGCATCGAAAGCCCTAATAAAGAGAGTCTCAAAGAAGCCAACAAGCTTCAGAACTACCGGACAGACCTGCTCGTCGATGTCAAGAAGATACAGTCGTACGGGTTGGGCGTCAGGGTCTCGATGATTGTAGGATTCGATCATGACGATACCACCATCTTTGATGAACATCTTCGATTTATCCAGGAGGCCTGCGCTCCAAGGTTCAGTGTGAACATCTTAAAAGCACCGCCAGGGACAAGGCTATGGACTCGACTCTGCAAAGAAGGACGTCTTGTCCAATACGATGAAGACCTGTTCAGCGGCGCTGCACACTGTATCACCAATATTATTCCCAAACAGATGACTCGCGTGGAATTGTATGCTGGCTATCGCAGCTTGATAGAAAGGCTTTACGATTGGAGCAACTTTGCGGCCCGGGTCAAGGGAATGGTGTCACGCATCAAGCGTCAGCCCCATGTTCCGGAAAAGAGAAGATGGACTTGGCAAGATATAGTTGCATTTGCCGGGTATGTCCTTTCTTCCTCGGATAAGAAAGCGCGACATGCCATCTTCAGCATCCTCTGGCACACGCTCCGCCACGCGCCTTATATGCTGCATTGGGTATGCACAATTATTACTGTGCACAACAGGGAAGTCGTTCGTGTGCTGGGGCCGCTATATGAGAAGATTCAAACACAGATCGAACTGGAGACATCAGAGGATTTCGAGTTGGAGATGGTACGGGATTGCATTGTCTTTCCGGAACCCTTCGTCAAGTTATATGAGGAAATCTTTCCTGAGATTCACCAGCGGGTGTACCATGGCCTGACCGACAAGGCGCGCACGAACGATGTCTTAATCGAAGTCCTTACTGAGTTTTTCGCCCAAGGGGGAAGGTCATTTGAGCAGTTGCAAGAGCGTCACAAGACCTTCCTGTGCGACCTTTGCGACCGCACGGTCGCCAGAGAGAACAGCGAGTGTTACGGCCCAGCAGTTCCTCTTCAAGAGGATGAAGAACCGGGTTTGGAAGGAACCGATTTGGTAGAAGGCATCTTTCAAGCCATCGAGCAGGAATTACGAAGCAAATGGCGTAAGGATAGCCATGAAGGATAGCGTGCTGGTCACCGGCACTTCGTCTGGCATTGGGGATGGTTCACAATCTGGTTTACACTTTCGAAATCTGTCAAGGATTCACAGGACCTGCGCAACCCGGAAACGGGCTGAAAACAGTGTCCTTTAGACTGATTCACGTGATTTGAGCAGCAAAAGCACGGTTGCTGACTCGTCGAGGATTTTCGGGGGCTTTGAAAAGTGTAAACCTATTTCCCCCGGAAAATGAACCATATCGAAAGTCATCATCACAAAAGAGAGAGGCTACTGAAAAACGACACAAATGAAAACTTGGGGCGCATCTAGACGCTGCCACACTCACATGTAGTAGTTCCTTTGGCAATAATGCTACCAAGTGGTGGCCTGTATCCCTGACTGTCTTTTTAGTATGTGGGGCAGCTTGTCGATCATTCAGTATTCTACATATAGTGGGAGAGCGCGGCGGTCTGCTACCATATCTAGTGGCGCAATTGGAGTGCCGTTCTGGGCATACCAGTTAGCCAGTCAAGGAGCCTGTACAGCGCCAATGGCCAATTAATTTCAAAAGAGCGGTCTTTCTGTTTGCGTTCAGACCTCATGCTAGGGTCCGTGCCGGCTGACTTGCCCATAACTTAACAGCACTGGTAACTTGACTATAACGAAGCCTCGTAGCAATACTAAGGAGACCGAACAATGATCGATCTTCGCCTGCGCATGTATATGGTGGGAAGGATCCTTCGGAATCTGCAAATGTTAGATGGCGACCAGGCCCATTTAAATAATATATTGTTAAATGATTAGATAAGAGGCAATTAAATGGACAGTAAACCGAACATCTTGCTAATCTCCATCGATTCACTGCGAGCTGATCACTTGGGGTGTTATGGATACGAGCATCCTACCAGTCCGAATATTGACACGCTGGCTGAGGAGGCAGAGCTTTGCGAACGCCTGATATGTCCCGGCATTCCAACCATGCCTTCTTATACCACCTTGTATACCGGCCAGCATCCAATCACCCACGGCATCGTAGCCCACCCGTGCAAAAACGAACTCGATAAGAAAGCCCCTTTTCTCCCGCAGCTTTTCTTGCAGGCGGGCTACACTACCTGCGCGGTGGACAGCCTCATGCGCAGCCGGATCTGGCTCGGCCGCGGCTACGAGTTTTACATTGATCCCAGCATAAGACATACCCTTCTGTACCTTGCGGTTACCTGTGAAGATATAAACGCCAAAGCGATCCCGTGGCTCCGGGCTCACTCTAATGAACCCTTTTTCTTATTTATTCACTATTGGGATACTCACTGGCCTTTTAACCCTCCGGAACTCTACCGCGAACTGTTCTACAAAGGGAATCCCACGGATCCAAACAACCACTCCTTGGATGCCTGGTGGAAACATCCGCTTGGAGCCGCAGCAAAGGATACCTGGCTGCGAACTGAGAATGGGCTGATCACCGATGCCGATTACGTCGTTGCCCTTTATGACCAAGAAATACGCTACCTAGATAATGGCATAGGGGAGATCATAGCAGCCTTGGATGAACTGGGGCTCGCCGAAAATACTATCGTGATGCTCACAGCCGACCATGGCGAGAGCATGACCGAACACGGTATTTTCTTTGAACATCATGGACTTTACGATTGCACAATCCGTGTCCCGCTGATCGTACGTTGGCCTGGAAGGATTCGGGGTGGTGGGCACCTACCGCATATTCTTCAAATGAGTGATATTGCCCCAAGTCTTTTAGAGGCTGCTAGACTGCCTGTCCCAGAGGCGATGGAAGGGCGGAGCTTTTGGAAATTGCTGACTGGTGAGGAAAAGGAAGGCGGGCACAAAAAAGTGATCAGTCTTGAGTGCACCTGGCAGGCCAAATGGAGCATGCGCACTGAGGAATACAAGTTCATTTTGGCCAGGGAGCCAGACCTTTACGGCAACCCCCGTTGGGAACTGTACGATCTGATGGGAGATCCTCAAGAGGAGCATAATATAGCAGAGGAACAACCAGAAATTGCCAGTGACAAGGAAAAAGAACTCGAAGGCTGGATCAACGATCGACTGCAGGAGCTAGGGAGAAACGATGACCCGGTACGGGAGCATAGTGTCAGTCTGAAAGACACTATGGTAAGCTAATAATTAGTGATTGATCTATTAGGGTAATGAGCTATCATGAAAGCGTCGCGCACCTCCCGAAGGAAAGTTGCAATTGAGAAAGGGAGAATGTTCGTTTTACGGCCCAAGGGATTTGAAAGACAATCCACCCAATGGACTTTGAGCCTTATGAACGATAAGACGCATCATGTAAAACTTGATTTGCGCGACACTTTCATTGGAGGGAATCATAATGGAAAATGATTTGCAAGCGGTGGTTCAAGAATATTTGCAGGCTTACGATCAAAGGGATCTGGACCTATGTATGAACTTTTTTTCCGATGATGCAAAGATTAGTTTCGGTTTAGGTACTTATCGAGGCAAGCAAGCCATCGAGGAATGGCATAAAAATCGGTTTACAGCGGACCTGCGGGTGAAACATATTGATAAGATCAAGCTCCAAAGCGACACCGTGATTGTGGATGCCGAAGCAACCTCTAAGGTAGCCAGAACTTGGGGATTCCCTTCGGTAGCCGGGAGAGTGACTTTTGGTTTTCAGCAGGGCAAAATAAAGGAGGTAAACTTTGCCCTTCGGAGTAACATTCCTCTCGAGAATTGGTAATATCTTACATATTATGCCATGAAAACATTGAAAGCCGCCTGCCATCGTCCAGGCGAATGTCAATTGTAAAGGTGAAATTACAATGAGGTTACGCGGAGGCAGAGCGCCCCTTAGAAGTATAGTCAATATGCTCCGGGCGCCCGATATATTGGGGCAAGCCATCAAGACTGGGGTCAGGAAGCGCCTGACGGCTCACATTGATTACCACCTTAGAAATGGCTACAGCGCGCCATTTATACAGGTGGACATGAAGATTACCAATGCTTGTAATCTTCGATGCGAGATGTGCGGCCAATGGGGCGAAAGCGGCTGGCACCTCACTCATCCCACCGAATTCATTAAGGAGATTGTCCCTCTAGACAGATACAAGCAAATGGTTGACGAAATCTCCAGTTTTAAACCGTGGATCTACATTTGGGGTGGAGAGCCGTTTCTCTATCCAGATCTTCTTCCACTTTTGAGATATATGAAGATGAAGGATCTCGTGATATCGATAGTTACAAACGGGACCAAGCTCATGAAACATGCTGAAGATTTGGTAGAGATCGGGTGTGACATTCTGATGGTTTCTATTGATGGTCCCCGTGATACCCATGACAAAGTCAGGGGGGCAAAGGGAACCTTTGATAAGATTTTGGCTGGTCTCAATGTTATTCAGGAGGAGAAGAAGAAACACTCCAGTTTCAAGCCCTACATGATCATCCTTGCCACCGTAAGCAAGGACAATGCACATAACCTGGATGAGGTCTTTCAAATAGCCGAGGACATCCATATTGATGGACTGGTTGCCTACTATGCTTGGTTCCAAACAGAAGAAAGTTGTGGACGCCACGAGACTATCATGCAAGAAAAGCTAGACACGAAACCAATTTCCCCGAGAGGCTGGATCTGGAATTATGATCAAATCGACACTGATGCATTAGTGCATAGTGTCAAGCGGATTAAATCCAGAAAGTGGACCTTTCCTTATCTGTTTGCGCCCCAGCTAGAATACGAGGACATCCCGCGCTACTATCGGGAACATGGAAATTTATTCGGTTACAGAAAGTGTGTGAATCCCTGGACTATAATAGAAATTATGCCCAACGGGGATGTGGCCACCTGTCGAGACTATCCTGACTATGTGGTAGGCAACATAAAGGAGGACAACATCCTCAATATCTGGAACAATGAGCGTTACAGAAAATTCAGAACCGTGCTTAAAAAGGAAGGTATTTTTCCGATATGCTCCCGGTGCTGTGAGTTGATGGGCTGGTAGGAATCCAATGAGCGCCTGAGCTGCCGCTTCACATCAGCACTTTCCTCACAACAATGCTAATATAATGTATTAAAATAGAGTTGCAGGCACTTCGCAGAAAAGATGATAAAAGCTATTGATGGAGGTATTTATCTGTGATGAAAATAAGAAAAATGTTTGCCATTATTTTTATTGGAGTATTTCTGATTCTGGCCTTAACATGCTCGAGTTGGGCAGACAGACAAAAGAGAAGAGGTGATCTTCAATTAAACAAACGTCCTGCTGACTACTATACTTACACAAATCTACCGTCAATGAGCCGAAGAAAAATAAGAGCGTATTCCAAAATGTCAGATGAAGAGTGGAAAAAATATTGTCAAAAAAAATACCCTGAAGCCAAGCAACTCTCTGATCGATTGGAAAGATATATTCGAGACTGGTATGCCGGAAAGGCCTCAGCCAAATTACCAAAAGGTTTATTACCGCCCTCGATCGATAACGAGAAAACTAAAAACTGGACTCTTCTTCGACCTGAAGAGGTCAAACCTGAAAATCAATGGTATTCGCGCCCGGCCAACGAGATTCCTGAGGATTTTAGCAAGCTATATTTCCTCAGCCCGGATAACCACTGCACCTATTTAAAAATGATTTTTGTGGCCCCGTTTGATTCTCAGCTTTTGGTTGAAGGGGACTTTCCCCACGCCCGGTTTATGGATTACCAGATTCTTGAACCTTTCGATCCTAAGTTTCCCACAACCAGTGGCCTGGGAGCACCTGAGGTCCCGATTGTAGACGTAGATATAAATCCCGATCCCGGACATACAAATCCTTTTCGCCGTGGCGCCAACCGCAACGCAACGAAAAGGCATTACCACCTTACATTCGACCTTAAAGCAGGGAATTCTGTTGAGCTCAACCCTAAAGCAATGATACCCCCTGCTTATCGGGCTCCGGGCAATAAGCGCGTCGGAGGTCCTTTTGCCTGCTCTGGTCCACTCGGAGATGGCAGAATAATTGCTTCTGTATTGTGGCTTCGGTACTATGCTCCTGACAAAGCAGCTGGATCTTTTGGAGGAGTTACGTTACCCAAAGCACTGCTGAGGTTAAACACTGGGGAACCTTTCTGGCTTCAGTGTGATTTCAGTGTAGCGAAGGAGAGACAGAACATAGCAGCGCCAGGTTTTTATACGCCACCTAAAGAACCACCTGATTTTATTGGCCCAACGGTCGGTTGGTTTAAAATGTTTGGTATCTGGCTGACATTCGCAGAAGGTTTTGCTTACCCAAGAGCTAAGCCATGGGGACTTTTGCCCCTTAAGTGGGCAAAAAAGTATGTCACCTCAAGACAAAAGTGCCTTTTTCGTCGAGGCCCTGATATGCCGGCGCCAGGAAATCATGAATTTAGCGCCAGCGCATGTGGCTATATTTCTTATTTATTCCGAGGCATGTTTTTGGGAAAGAATAAGGTTTATGCTTTTACTGGAAAGCTTCCCGTCACGCCCGAGACCAGAAATGGCGAACCTGTTGCCAAGACTGGCGAAGCGCGCTATTGGTCCATTTGCCACACTGGTAATGGCGAAGGCAAGAAATACCCTGCCCTGCTTTATGGATGTCTGATGGATGACGAGATTTTGGTCAACTCAAAAAACGAATATATTATTGTGTTCTCCAGACGCGATCAGCGGCCCTCCAATGCCAGACCCGAATGCGGAGTCACATGGCAAGCTTATGGACCTGAGTCGGTGCAAGCATTTACTCTCCGTTGGATGAGCGTTATACCCGATGACCATCTGCCGGAGTACGCTCCAGATATAGACAATATCCCCTGGAGTACCGGTGCGTGGTCGCAGCCCACTTGGAACCGCAAACTTATCGGGTTCAATAACCAAGATGGTATATTGGGACCGTATCAACCCTTGATCCATTACCTGACTAAGGAGGAATTTGAAAACTTGGGTTGTCCCATTAATCCCGCATCAGTCCCAAGATGGGAGTAGCTTCAAAACAATATCACAGCGGACAATTGCTTATGAATTCGAAAAACATTTTGAAGATCTGAAGCATCCGGCGATAATGAATGTGTCCCAACTGATGCAAGGCCCATTGATAAGGTACATGTATGATACAACTTTTTCAAGTCAGAGAAGATAGTATCAGCGCTCAGGCCAGGAAAAGTTTATATAATCCAGGAAGTCAAACTGGAGATGCTGACTATGAGTTTACGCAACTCACACATGGGTAGTTCTTATGATAAAAAATGTTAGACCCTCGGGTGGCAGAGTACTACAATGGGAGTTATTTTTACAATTTTGGCTACTGGACAAAAAAAACCAGCACTCAGAAGGATGCATGTCAAAACCTGATTGAGAGACTTCTGGCATGCCTTCCTGAAAAAGGAGAGGAATTATTCTCGACGACGCCTGCGGCCTAGGTGAGACAACCAGGTATTTATTGAGATACTATAAATGCTCAGAGGTAATAGGAATTAACATCTCCTACAAATAATTGGCAACGAGCAGGTTGAACATACCGGGCTGTGCATTTTTGCTCATGGATGCCGCAAAGTTGGGATTTAAAGATATTGTTTTTGACACCATAATGTGTATTGAGGCAGCCTTCCACTTCGACACCAGAGAAGATTTCCTCCGGGAAGCTTACAGAACACTGAAGCCCGGCGGTCATTTAGTGCTTTCCGATATACTCCTTCGAAAATGGGGATACAAATTGCATCCCCTGATGCCTGAAGAGAACTATGTCAGGAACCTGAGGGAATATAAGGATGCATACCTTCTGGCAGGATTTCAGCACGCAGAAATCCTCGACGCAACAAAACAGTGCTGGAAAGGGTTTTATAAGCATCTCTGGAATTGGAGGCGTGAAAGATTTTTAGCGGGAGAGATCAAATTGCCCAGTTATATAAGAATGATCCTCCGGAATCTTTTGGCAAATGCTGGTCTAAAATATTACTTGTTGGTATCAGCAGTGAAGGCTTGAGTTTGTATAGCTCGCCTCGATGATGCCTATAAAGAGTAATGTATATGTCATGGGATCTTTGGCAAAGAAATATCCGCCTCAAACAACTCCCCGTTTAAGCTATTATTCAAAGATTCTTTATGGTCTTGGCGATATAGCGAACGTCTTGAAGATAATTATTTTCGGTCTTTTCACCTTGTACTTTTATACCTCGGTGATGGGGCTTTCGGGTACGTTGGTTGGCATCGCCTCGGCCATTGGGCTGGTATGGGATGCGGTCATTGACCCATATATCGGCTACCTCTCTGACAAGGCACGCTTCCGCTTCGGACGGCGGCATACTTTTATGCTCGTTGGTGCACTCACCATGGGATGGAGCTTCTGGGCCTTTTTCAGCCCGCCCCAAGGTCTCTCCAGCGGCGCCCTTTTTGCATGGTTGTTGGGGACAAGCCTTCTGGTGCGCACCACGACCTCCATATACTGCATCCCCTATTATGCTTTAGGGGCTGAGTTTAGCCCCGATTACCATGAGCGGACCTCGATCACTGGCGTACGAGGCATACTGGCATTGCTGGGCTCACTCGCTGCAGCTTCATTGTCCTTCGTGGTATTTTTCCCCGATAAAACACCAGGGGTTGACCCCAAGCTCAACTACGCCGGGTACTCGGCGATGGGTCTTACCTTTGGTCTGGTAATGACCATTGTAGGGCTGACCGCGACATTGTGTTCTCTGGACCGGCGGCCCTATCTTTCAACGGTCGATGAGAACCAAAGGCCTCAGACAGCAGGTAGTTTCTTTTTTAGCTTCGTCCAATCTCTTCGCAATCAGTCTTTTTTTATGCTTTTTGTTTCCTTCTCTCTTTTCTTTTTAGGAGTGGTGATCAACATTTCGCTTTCGATCCATTATCTGACTTACTACGTCAAGATCACCGCCAGCTCAGCCTTGAGCATGTTCCAACTTGCCTTTTACGTGGGTGGACTTATAGGCGTGGTCTTTTGGTTGCAGGTTTCCGGATTCATTGAAAAGCACTGGCTTTACTTCCTTGCCACGCTCGCAACTGCTGCACTGATGTTGGGAGCGCTCTTGCTTGTGGGCGAGGGCCATCTCTTTGGAACTGGCAACGTGCGCGTGTTGGTCAGTGGACATGCACTTGGGGGGTTCTTTGCCAGTATTCTGTGGTTCATGCCCTACTCCATGATTGCTGATGTGGCCGATGAGGATGAACTGGTTACAGGTCAACGTCGTGAAGGCTCTTTTTTCGGGATTTTTTCCTTTGGTCAACAAGTAGCGACCGGCCTGTCAGCACTCCTTATTGGTGTGCTCATTGATTGGTTTGTTGGCCTTATACCAGGTCACGCTCAGCAGTCCGCCTTGACCATCCACCGCATTGCCATATTATACAGTGTGCTGCCGGCCATAATGCTGCTCATGGCCTCTGCCTTGACCTTCCGTTACTCTCTCAGCCGGTCGAGGGTCGTCGCAATTCAAAAGGAGCTGGACAAAAGGCGCAAAGCACAGTATATTTGATTGGACTGAACTGTCTTCGGAAAAAATTTAGATAAGTAATGAAAGGAGCAGATTGAGATGAGACACAAGCTTAGGTATATTATGAATGTGTTGGTCACCATGCTCTTGTTTTTAACTCCTGCACTATCCTTTTCTCAGCCTGCACCTCCCTCCCAGCCAGAAAGCGGCCCTGGTGGCTATGATTATCCACACGCCTCTGTAACGAAATACGGTCCTTTCTGGGCGAAAGATCACTTTCGGGATGATAATTATAAATATTATATCTTTGAACCTTCGGGACCCGCTCCGGAAGTGGCTCCCGTGGTATTGTTCATTCACGGATGGTTGGCCTATAGGCCTCAGACATATATGGGGTGGATGGAGCACATCGTCAAGAAGGGCTATATTTTAGTTTGGGTTCAATACGATTCCTTCCTGAATCGTTTCAGAACATTTGCCGACCATGCCATGGAAACTTGGAAGGACGCCCTGAGATTTCTTGATACATATTGGTGGAAGTGGCAAGTAACACCCGAGAGAAATGAAATGGGGAAGATTAAAACGGCAATCATTGGCCACTCCATGGGGGGATTTATGAGCGCAATTCTAGCCGTACGAGCGGCCGATACTTGGAACGGGATACCAAGGCCATACGTAATCGTGGCTGTGGAGCCGGGTGGTCTGGGATGGATTCCCCTCGAGAATTTTCGTGAAATAGATCCTGAGACGAAGCTGGTTATCGTGGTCGGAGATGAAGACGACGTCGTTTGTAAGTCAACGGCAGTTACTATATGGGCAAATACACTACACATCCCAGATGAGAATCGTGACTTCTTGCTTTTTCAATCCGACGACCGGGGAGTACCAGCTCAAATTTCGAACCACTATTTCCCCACTACTACCGGGTTATGGGACACTGCAGCAGTGGATGCGAGAGACTTTTACATTACATACAAGCTTTCTGTAGGAGCGTTAAATTGTGCCTTCTATGGAACGGACTGCGAGTACGCTTTAGGGAATGGGAGTTTCAAGCAGGTATATATGGGTGAGTGGAGTAATAGCTATCAGGTAAGACCCATGATCTGGGTGGAGGATCCACTAGGGCTCGAAACAACATGCAGAGATCCACTTCCTGGTCTATGGAAGTAATGTAGAAAATACTCATTTAACCAGTGAATAAATGTCATTGAAAACCACATCTTAGGTAATTGTTAACTTTTAAACCGACATCATGCAGCAGTTGCTGGTCATAAGGCTTAAATCTCCGCTTTTGTGTAGGTACCTTTAAGAAAAAGGTAAACAAAAACATAGAGAAATCCATCTCAAGTTAGCTTAGCCTAGTAAAATCGTAGCTATAATAGAAAAGTCCCATCTATTTTTTGCATTGCTCCGCCCGGCTTGCATTTCATCCATTTCCCCGTTCCGCAATGCTCACCCGGGGATAGGCGGCCTCAGGCCGGGAGGCAGGTTTGGGGGCAGGCGCCGGGGCCTTGGCATGCTCTTCCCTCTCCAGGCCGTGAAGCACCGCATAAATGGTGGGTACCACCACTAGAGTGAGAACCGTTGCCAGCGCCAGGCCGTAGATGACGGCAACGGCCATGGGGCCCCACCACTGGATGGACTGGGACCCCGTCTCCAGGCTGAGGCTGTGGAAATCGAAGCTGTATCCCACGGCCATAGGGGTAAGGCCTAATATGGTTGTGACGGCGGTGAGCAGCACAGGGCGGAAGCGCACGGTGCCGGCCTGCAAGAGCGCCTCGCGCAAATCAAAGCCGAGGCGGCGTAGTTGCTGGACATAATCGATGAGGACGATGGCGTTGTTTACCACCACGCCCGCTAGACTTATGACACCCAGCCCAGTCATGATTACTCCGAAAGGCTTGCCGGTGACGAGGAGACCCAGCAAAACGCCTCCCATGGAGAGGATTACCGAGGTCATGATGATGCCAGGGAGCCGTATGGAATTGAACTGGGTGACTAGCACTAGGGCGATGAGGAATACAGCGATGACGAAAGCTCGAGAGAGAAAGGCCTGTGCCTTCTTCCTCGCCTCCCTCTCACCGGTGTAGCGTATTTTTATGCCGGGAGCGAACTTCATGGCCGATAGCCGGTTGCGCACATCTGCCAGCACATCACTGGCCAGGCGCCCTCGCACATTGGATGAGACAGTAATGGTCCGCTTCTGGTCAATATGGTGGATGGCACCCTGTCCCTCCTTCAGAACGATCCGTGCCAAAGTGGAGATGGGGACGGCCCGGCCCCGGAGATCGGATACGGTGAGATCCATGACATCGTTGAGATTCTTACGGAACCGCTCTGGCAGGCGAGCAGTGATGTCGAACTCATCATCACCCACCCGGTAGACGCCTGCTTTGTATCCCCGAATGGCGGTCTTCACTGTGAGTGCCACCATCTGGTTGGAGAGACCCAGTTGAATAGCGCGGTTGCGGTCGATTTCCACCCTCAGCTCGGGGCGGCCAAATACGGCGTCATCCCTCAAGTCAACCACACCGGGCACCTGATCCACCACCTTCTTGACCTGTCGGGCTACGTCCTGAGCTATATCGAAATCCGGGCCGGTGATCTCGATGTTTACCGGTGCACCCACCGGGGGTCCAATTTCCTCAACCTCAACGTTAACCTCTACACCGGGGTAGCGGTGCACAAGCTTATTACGGATCTCATCCACAAGGGAGGAAGAGGAGCGGGAGCGCTTTTTGAACTCGAGGAACTCTAGGTTGATCTTGGTCTGATTGCGCTTACCTCCAAGGCCATATATGCCACGTCGGGCAATGCTGGCACCAACATCAGTGACGTAATACTTGATGTCGGGATATTGCCGAACCAGGGCTTCCACATCTCTGGCGATGCGGTCGGTTTTGTCCAGGTTGGTACCTTCGGGGGATTTGATAGTGATATAGGCCCGGTTGGGCTCAACCTCGGGAAAGAACTGTACACCATGCCCCCAGCGGCCATAGGCGATGAAAATGGCGATAAGCGTGGAGAAGGCCAGCAAAAGGGTAACATAGGGGTAGTTCAACGCCTTGGATAAAAGTAATCGGTACGCCCCCAGCACCGGATGGTGGCCGTGCCGTGAGGAAGCCCCTCGCCGTCCTTCTTTAACCCGGATGAATAGGGAACAGATGGCTGGATTGATCACCAGGGCCACGAACAGGGAGGCTGTCAGGGCTATGATGACGGTCTTGGGCAGAAAAGTCATGAACTTGCCCATAATGTCCGGCCAGAATATCAACGGAAAGAAGGCAACCACAGTGGTCAGAGTGGAGGTGATGACGGGGTAGGCCACCTCTCCAGCTCCATCCATGGCGGCCTGCATCCGCGTCTTGCCTTCCTGATAGTGGTGATAAATATTTTCTACAATAACGATGGCGTTGTCCACCAGCATGCCCACAGCGAGGATCAGACTGAACAGTACAACCATGTTCAGGGTGATATCCAGAGCATCCAGGCTGGCAAATGTTATGAACATTGAGTAAGGAATGGCCATGGCCACGATGAAGGCATTACGGGGGCCCATGGTGAGAAAGATTACTGCCAGTACCAGCACCAGCCCGGAGAGAATGTTATTCTCCAGGCTGGAGACCATCCCCCGGATATCATCGCTCCGGTTCATGGTAATGGCCAGGTTAACGCCCGCGGGGACACGGTTGCGGGCTTCCCGCACCACCTCATGAACCGCATCGGCAATGTTGATGATGTTTTCCCCGATCCTTTTCTTGATGACTAGGTTTACGCAGTCTTGACCATTATAGCGGGTTATGCTGAGGCGGTCTTTGTAAGTATCTACAACCTTTGCCAGGTCTTTGATGTATATGGGTCGGTCGTTCTTGACGGTAAGGATCATGGAGTCGATGTCTTCCACGTTCTCGAACTCGCCGGGAATGCGCACGGTGTAACGCCTGCCATCCAGGTCTATGCCACCGCCAGGCTCGGTCAGGTTGTTCTCACGCAGTGAGGTTATGATATCCATCAGACTCAGGCCGTAAGCGGCCACCCGCTGCATGTCGAACTCCACGCGGATCTCACGCTCCACAGCGCCCCTTTCCTCTGCCTTCAGCACACCTGGAATGATCTCGATCTCATCCTCTAGCGCTTCGGCCACTTTCTTGAGCACCATGGGCTCTACATCGCCATAAATGCTGATGAAAATTATAGGCAATTCGCTAATGTTGATTTCTTTGACTTCGGGATCATTGATCTCGGGGGGAAGTTCAGGCTTTGCCTGATCCACCTTGTCCCTTACCCGCTGCAGAGCCTGGTCAATGTCTTCCTCTGGATGAAATTCAATAGTAATACTCGAGAATCCCTCTGAAGAGGTGGATCTGATCTCCTTGACTCCCTTAATGCCCTTGAGCTTCTTTTCGATTGGGTTGGTGACCAGCGTTTCCATTTCCGATGGGCTGGCACCGATGTACAGTACGGATACAAGAATGAACGGGATGGGGACATCCGGGCTGGACTCCCGGGGTAGGGATACGTAACTGGTGACCCCTAGGAATAGGAGCATACCCAGCAAAACAAACACTGTTGTGCGGTGCCGAATAGCGGTATCGGAAATAAACATGGATTTCTACTCGAATCACCTAACACTATTGGTTATGACGGCCGTGCTTGTCTGCTCCGGGCTGCTTGCGTTTTTAAGCATTAACAGAGAATAGCGGCGGTCTCAACAGCATGTATAGAAACAGAGGAGTCTACGTTAGCCCCATACGGAAGAGAATCAAGAAGCCGGTTCGTGGTCTGCACCTGTCTATTAATTAAAGGAATTCCTTTATGCATTCTACTACTTACTTGACATATTAAGCGTAACATAATATACTATGGGGTATGATTAGAAAA
>CAZTAS010000019.1:0-42125 GCA_964611635.1 uncultured Thermodesulfobacteriota bacterium | reverse complement strand
CAAGAATATTCTGAGTGGAGGATATCATATTTATTTAATGATTGAAAGCGATTTATATCAGTCCGGATTCATTATAAAAATAGCTAATGCTTGGATCCATAAGGCCGCCCTTACTTATTAGTTCCATAGCAGCAAGATCGGGGGACTTTTACGTATCTACACCGTTATCCGTTCGCACATCGATGAACAGCTAGATTAAACTATGGCCATGGAACTCTGCAATGGAATGAATTTTGGTTGAACTGAATGTTATACATCACTTATTACTTGAATCCTATTAGGAGAACCTGACCTGAGGAATCCGGGAGTGCCAGTTTCATTCATTGCGGCTTTTATTCTGTGGTCGTTGATGTTCTTTTTCAGGATTGCCGATTTCTGGCTTCTGATGTCGCTGTCGGCTTCTGCGTTGGCTCTTTATGCCTTAACGCGTGGGAGTTTCGACAGGAAGAAGCTTTTTGCCTGGCGCTCGTCCTGGTTGGGCTTAGGATTGATTTCAGCAATGATCCTCTATCTGGTCTTTTGGTTGGGGAATTTGCTCTCTTCATTCCTGTTCGATTTCGCCCCATCCCAGATGGAGGCGATTTACAACCTAGGCATCGGGAAGGACTTGACACTTGTGGGATTACTTCTTGTATTTCCCATCTCACCGGCGGAGGAGATCCTCTGGCGCGGCCATCTTCAGGGTGAATTGCAGAAACGACTTGATCCAACTGACTTTAAGGCCTGGCTCCTTGGAGCTTTCCTTTATGCTTCGGTGCACATTTGGGCATTAAACTTTATCCTATTCATAGCTGCGTTGATTTGCGGGCTGTTCTGGGGATTTCTTTTCTGGCGCACAGGCAATCTTTGGCCTGGAATCATCTCTCACGCAATCTGGGATCTGGCGATCTTTGTCCTTTTTCCCGTAACCTGACGGTAAATATTTACCAGAAGATATTGTAATGGTTCAATATATATCATCAATCTTAATAGTATCCATATCCCCAAAGTTCTGATTGTCCCCGGCCATGCCCCATATAAATCTATAGTTTCTGGTGCCGCAGCCTGAGTGGACGGACCAGGCTGGCGAAAGAATAGCCTCCCTGTCCCTCACCAGGAGCGTCCTGATTTGATTCGGCTCTCCCATGATGTGCATCACCAATTCCGTTCCAAGATCGAAGTACATATATACCTCTATTCTCCGCTCATGGGTATGAGGAGGCATAGTGTTCCATACCGATCCTTCCTCCAGCTCTGTATAGCCCATGACAAGCTGGCAGCTGGGGCACACTTCAGGATGAATGTACTGGAATATTGTCCGGATGTTGGCATGCCCTTTGTCTCCCAGTTTTTCGGTGCGGGCATCTTTGCGCGTTATCTTCCGGATGGGATAAGAATGGTGAGCGGGAGCGCTCAGGAAGTACAATTGTGCCGGGTTTGAAGGATCAGGACTTTCAAAGGCTATATCTTTGTATCCTTTTCCCACATACAGACAATTCAACTTGTTTAACTCATAAGTTGTGCCTTCCGCCGTAATCCTTCCCAGGCCGCCTACGTTGAACAGACCGATCTCTCGTCGCTCGGTGAAAAAGGATGTGCCCAGTTCCTTGAGTTGAGGAAGAGCTAGCTTCGAGACCGGAACGATGCCGCCGACTATCATCCGATCCAGGTCTGTATACACCAGCCTTATTTTGTCTTTCTCGAAAAGGCGGGCCACCATAAACTGGGCGCGCAGCTCATCAGTGTTCATCCTCTCAAAAGCTTGCGGATTTGGTAAATATCGGGTCTCCATCTTCTTGTCCTCCTTATTTATGTCTGGGGACAGCCCTCAGCTAGAAAGCATTAAATCCATTATGATTCAATGACAGTAAATAGGTACCTTATGGTTCCCTTTTATTCTCCTCAACATTCTCCACACGCGGAGGGCTCTGATTTTCGGACAGCTCTTTAACCCGCTCAAGCATCCTTTTTCGACGATAATATGATGTTAGCACGAATAGGATGGCCAAGCAAAGAAACAGGATGCAAATTGGGCGGGTCAGGAAGATGGTAGGGTCCCCGCGTGAGATCATGAGCGAGCGGCGCATATTTTGCTCAGCCATGGGTCCCAGGATCAGGGCCAACAGCACGGGAGAGGAGGGAAAACCGTAGTAATTCATGAAGTAGGCCACCACACCGATGACCAGGGACACGCCCACATCGAAAAAGTCGAACCGCATGGAATATGATCCCATGATGCACAGGAAGAAGATGACCGGCAGCAGGAGTCGGTCATCGACCGTTATGATTCTGGCATACAAACGAGCGCCCAGCAGTCCCACAATCAGGATCATGATGGCCGTCAGGATCATACCGGCGAAAATGGGATAAACCACCTCGGGGTGATCCCGGAAAAGGAGCGGTCCCGGCTGGAATCCGTGAATGGTCAATGCGCCCAGGAGCACTGCGGTAACGGCATCGCCCGGGACTCCCAGGGTCAGCATGGGGATCATGGCGCCGCCAACCGCACCGTTGTTGCCAGATTCAGGTGCAGCCACTCCCTCAAGTATCCCGGTGCCGAACTTCTCCGGCTCTTTAGACGATCTCTTGGCTTCTCCATAAGCAACGAAGGCCGCAATATCACAGCCCGCCCCCGGAACTGCGCCGATGCAAGTTCCGATAAGGGCTGACTTGATTATGGTTCGCATAAGACTTCCCAATTCATACAGACGGGGCAAGATATTGCTGATGCGCGTCTTAATTTCACGTCCGATGCCCATCTTCTCGATACCGCGGAATACCTGGGCGTAGCCGAACAGCCCTATGAGCGCTGGAATGAACGAGATGCCTTCCAGTAACTCTTCCTGGCCTAATGTGAAGCGCGGAACGCCCGAGAGAGGATCGAATCCGATAGTGGTAAGCAATAGGCCCGCTGCACCTATGATAAAGCCTTTCAGCAGCGAATCCCCTGATATGGCAATAATGACCGAAAGGCCGAAAATAGCCAGCGCAAAGAACTCTGGTGGCCCGAACTTCAGTGCTATCCGGGCAATCTGAGGGGAGACAAAGCTCATGATCAGCGCACTTATAAGCCCGGCGAGGCCCGAGGCGATGGTGGAAATCCCTATGGCCTTGCCGGCCTCGCCTTTCTGGCTCATGGGGAACCCGTCCATGCAGGTGGCCGCTGCTGAGGGAGTGCCCGGTGTGTGCATGAGGATGGCAGAAATGGAGCCACCGTATATCCCCCCCTGGAAAATCCCCAGGAGCATTACCAGCCCCGCGATGGGTGGGCGGCCAAACGTAAAAGGCACCAGAAGTGCAACACCCATGGTGGCCGTCAAGCCCGGCAGCGCACCTATCATGATGCCTGCCGTCACACCGATCAGAATAAACATAAAGTTCTCGGGGTTAAGCAGGATGGTGCGAAAACCATCCATAAGCAGCTGCAGTTCCACGAATAGCCCTCCGGCTGGTGGAGTCCTTATTCAGAAAGCCCACGAAATATTGATGCTCCCCACCGGACTCACGCCCATATTGGCTCAGGCAGTGGGATAATAAGTATGTAATGGAATATCATATATACGATAGCTGTTATAAAGACAGAGATGATCAGGCGGAGCACCACGCTGCGATAGTGAAAGAAGGTCTGCATGGTCAGGAGAAACAGAAATGTGGACATGGCAAACCCGAGAATCGACATGAGGACGACGTAGATAACGCTCATCCCCAGGGCGATGCTCATGCGGATGAATCCCTTCGGGTCGATCCTGTCCTTCTGCTCGAGCACCTTTCCGATATAGGCGTTCCATATCAGCACTCCACCTAGGATGAAAAGGCAAATTCCCAGGAGTCGAGGAAAAAAATGGGGACCGTATATGAATACACTTTTTGCCCTGTAAGGCTCAGTTGCCACAAAGACCATCACGCAAAGCGCCATCAGGAAAATCCCGACCCCGATATCTACCTTTTTCATCCTCTCTGTCCTGGATGTAAAAAGAAGAGGGAGAGGATTGAGCATTCCTCCCCCTCCTTTTTGAGGGTTTACATTTTTTTCAACAGGCCGACCATGTCCAGTGCAGGCTCCAGCACCTTTTCCATGTTTTCCAGGAACTCCTTGCACTTCTCGTGGTCCAGGTAGTTGCGGCTAAGTGCCATTTTGTTCATGGTTTCAATGAATTCGGGATCATCGAAGCACTTCTTGAAGCCCTCACGGATCACCTTCAAGATCTCCGGCGGTGTCCCTTTGGTGGCGCCCAGAGCACGCCAGTCCATGACTGGATGAGGATTAGGGAACCCTGCCTCGGCAACGGTGGGCACGTCGGGGAACATTGGATGACGCTCCAGGGCGTTGATAGCGAGGATTCGCACTTGTCCAGCCTTGTAAAACTGGAGCATCTCATCAATACCTGTGGTGGCAACGTCGATGTGTCCTCCCACCACGGCCGTCCGGGTTGGCGCCGCGCCATCAAATGGCACATAATTGAACTTGACCTTGTACATCTGGGCCAGTGACGCCATGGACAGGTGCCACCCTCCTCCGGCGCCGCTGTGCCCCACAGTTACCACGCCCGGATTCTTTTTAGCATAGTCAAAGACATCTTTGAGCGTCTTGAACTGCGAGTTCGAGGCAACCGAGATGGACGCAGCACTGCGGTTGACCAACTGGATAAGCTCGAAGTCGCGGTATGAAAGCTTCGAGATCCCCATCAGACGGAAAGTACTCAACTGGAACGTGATCATTCCCACCGTGTAGCCGTCAGGACGGGCATGGGCAACGGCACCCATTCCAATAGAGCCCATACCACCGGTCTTGTTCACCACGTTGACATTCACTCCAAAGTACTTCTTGGCGTTTTTACACAGTGCCCTTGACACTGTGTCGGTCCCTCCACCTGGAGACCATGGACATATCAAGGTGATGTCTTTTTTGGGAAAGTCGACCGCTCCTGTCGAACCCGGGGCGGCCAACCAGACTGTAATGATGGACATGACCAGGACCAAGCGAAATATCTCTCGTTTCATCGGACCTCCCTCCTTTAAAAGAATGATATGATGGTTGAATTTTTATGGGTCCTTTATTCCTGACGCCTCACCTCCCTTATGCCTTTGGCCCCCCAGGGGCTGTCTGGATAATAACTGTCTGGATAATAAATTGTATTGTCCCGCACCCAATTATAACTTAAGCTTTCTGCAAAGCCCGATTCGTCCGGGAAGCTGCTTTGATGTCTCCGGCGAGTGCAGAGGGTTAAGGCCCGGCCTCCTTTTTTCAAGAGTAATCACTGGCTTTTCATTTAGCGTGCTTTTTTATCAACTCTATATAATCTTCCCTGGGCGGGATAAAGATATCTATACCCTTGAATCCCGTTGGAGTTTGTCCGCCATGTTCAACGTTCGGGGGATGAATGCATACATCCCCGGCTTTCATAAGGAACTTCTCATCCCCGACGATATGTTCTTCAGAGCCCTCCAATATAATCAAAATCTGTTCCACGGGATGCTTGTGGACTTCGAAGGTTGCACCAGGAGGCTGCTCAATAAAACTGAGAAGAGCTTTCTCTGATAAAATGAACCGGGTGCTGATCATTTCGTTTAACGGAATCAGAGGCACCTCTTTTAGGTGGTAGAGGTACTTTGATTTTTTTTCGCTCATGGCAATGCTCCTTTTAACAAATTTTTTTGTTGGCAGAATCCTTATCAGAACCCAAGCCAGCCCCCATCCACAAAAATCACCTGGCCAGTGATATAGTCAGATGCATCGGATGCCAGGAAAACAGCTATCCCTCCAAGGTCCTTCGGGTCGCCCCATCTTCCCAGCGGGATGCGGGCCGTGATGGCCTTGTTGCGCTCTGGATTTTCAAAGACAGGCCTCGACACGTCCGTCAGATACCATCCTGGGCCAATTGCATTGACGCGGATGCCATATTTGGCCCAATCGTTGGCCATGGACTTTGTCACTTGTGCGATCCCTCCCTTGCTGGCAGCATAGCTGGCCACGGTTTGACCGCCGATTACAGAGATCAGGGATGCGATGTTGACGATCTTTCCCTTTATTTTTCGGGCAATCATTTCTTTGGCCACTGCTTGGGAGAGAAAGAAGACTGACTTAAGGTTCAGAGTCAAAACTTCATCCCAATAAGCTTCTGAATGTTCCTCGGCCGGGGCCCTGCGGATTGTTCCGGCTACGTTAAAAAGAAAATTGATCTTACCGAACTCCTTTATAGTTCGATTAACAAGAGGCTGAAGCTGGTCCATCTTGGAGAGGTCCGCCTGAACCGGCACAACCGGACCTCCGAAAGCTGTCAATTCCTCAGCCGATTGCTGGAGCCTTTCTATTCCCCGGGCCGCTATGACCAGCGAGGCTCCGGCTTGAACAAGTGCTGTGGCGATCCCTTTCCCCAGCCCACTTCCTCCTCCGGTAACAATGCCACTTCCACCATGGAGTGCGAACTTTTCCAATATCATCCTTGGCTCCTTTCCACCCGATTATTTGCTTCCTCCGATTTTCCTGGAAATCTTATCGGCGTATCGTTTGACCGCCTCCTGAAAAGATTCCAACCCTTCCTCATGGGCCACGAATGCAGGGAAGGTGATACTTATGGCTGCGATCACCTCCCCACTGGGGTTGTGGATCGGGGCAGCCACACATATAATGCCCCTTGTGATCTCCTCTTGGTCCACTGCGAAGCCCTGATGAAGAACTTGCTGGATGCACTCCTCTAGTTTCTGAGGATCGGTGATGGTTTTGGGCGTAAACTCAGTAAGGCCTCTGGATAGGATATCCCTTCTTTTTTCCTCCGGCATAGAGGCTAATAATACTTTCCCCACTGCAGTACAGTGAAGGGGGACTCTTTTCCCAGGGGCTGAAAACAGCTTGATTCCATATTCTCCAACCTCGATCTTGTCCAGATACACACCCATGTCTCCATCCAAGATCACTAGATGGCAGGTGTGTCCGGTCTCCTTGGATGCTTCCAGCAGGTATGGATGAACCTGGGATTTCAGGTCGAAGTTCTCCAGAATCTGGCTGCCCAGTGCGGTGAGCTTCAACGTAGGCTTATACTTTTCAGTCTCAGGATCAAAAAAGATGTAGCCGAGATGGACAAAGGTTTTCAGGATTCGATAGGCGCTACTTTTCGGCAGCCCATTAGAATATACGATCTCGGAGAGACTGATTCCCTCTCTTTGACACTCAACAATTTTTTCAAGAATACCAAAAGCTTTCGGCAGAGCGGGAACGAGGGTTTCAGTATGGCTTTTCATAGTAAAACCACTTGAGGGAATTCCCCACATATTTTATGCTTAAAGATTCAATTATAAGATTCATTGTTGTAATTTGAGCGTCTTACCCTCTATATTTGTTTTCCCTTTGGTGATAAAGATTTTCCAAAGACTTCGCAATGTGTAACCCATCATGATTGACCCCGATATAGGTATGACGCTGTACCACAGCCACCTGGGAAGCTCCAGTATCGGCGATCGGTCCCAGGCTCCCAGCGACAACAGCCACCCCTCGTATGTAAAGACAGCAAGAAAACTTAAAGACATCAAGCTCAAAACGATCTCAAGAGCCCGACCAATCCTCATACCCGCCAGCCTATGGGGCACCAACTCCACCCTGAAATGCAATCCGTCCCTCCATAGGGCCGCGGCGCCCAGAAAGACCATCCATGCGAAAGCGAACTCGACAATCTCATCCGACCACCCCATTGAGGTTAATGGCACAAAACGGACAAATACCGTGGCTGTCATTATTAATAACAGCATAATCAGACATGCCATGCTACCCCAGCGCAGAAGCCGTATTAGAATCATATCAAAACCGGCCAGCACATTGTGATATAAGGTTGACCTTTTATTCATTATCCTCCAGCCCCCATGAGAAGATTAGGAACCCATAAAACCAGGATGGGTATGTAAGTTATAAGGCCCAGGACGATGAAAAGGCCTACCAGGTACGGGACAAGCTCGCGGGAAAGCGGACCCACCGGCACGTTACTTACGCTTGAGACAGCATAAAGACACATTCCCACAGGCGGCGTGAGTAAGCCCAGCATAAGGTTCAAAGTCATCATAACGCCAAAGTGAACCGGATCAATCCCCACCTTTGCGATGAGAGGCATGAAAACGGGGATAGTCAATAGCATGATGGCCACACCTTCCATAAAGCAACCGAGTGCCAATAGAGTAATATTGATGATCAGCAGGATCAACCACCACTTAGTGGTGATTCTCAGCAAACCTTCGATCACAGCCTCGGGTATCTGCTGAAAGATCAGAAGCCACCCGAACAGGCCAGCCGCTGATATAATGAACATCACGCGGATGGTATGCAACAGAGTGTCCCAAAGGATGCGCGGCATGTCTTGAAGGCCCAGCTCACGGTAAACCAATGTTCCGAGGATCAATGCATATATCGAGGCTACTACAGAGGCCTCTGTAGGGGTAAAGATTCCACCCAGAATTCCGCCGATGATGATTATAGGAGTTCCCAGGGCGGCCAGACCATCCACACCGCTGGAAAAAAGTTCCCGGGCATTGGCTCGACGCTCTCGGGGGTAACGCCGCCTGCCAGCGATGACATAAACGGCCGTCATTAAGCCCAGACCCATAAGGAGACCCGGAATTATACCACCCAGGAAAAGACGACCAACTGAAACACCGGTAATGCTCCCATAGATAACAAAAGGAATACTGGGAGGAACAACCGGACCTATGGTGGAGGAGGCAGCGGTTATAGCAGCGCTAAACCGCCGGTCATAACCGCCCTTCTGCATGGCCTCCAACTCCACCAGTCCAAGTCCCGCCGCGTCTGCCACCGCCGCCCCCGACATACCCGAAAAAATCATGCTGGCGACAACATTCACGTGGCCAAGTCCGCCTCTGATATGTCCCACCAGGCACTGGGCGAAGCGAAAGATTCGCTGAGTCATGCCCCCAGTGTTCATAAGGTTACCGGCAAGAATAAAAAAAGGTATGGCCAGCAAGGGAAAGGCCGTGGTGCTCGAGTACATCCGCTGCCCCACCATGGAGAGGGCATCCGCTTCGCCCATGGCAATAAAGGTAACAACGGCTGTCAGGCCCATGGAGATAGCCACAGGCAGTCCTAGAAGAATCAGGCCGATCAGGAGAGCAAAAACCGCAATTGTTACCATGGCCTTTCCTTACCTCTTGCCGTTATTGTGGGTAACATCATAGCTGGCGCTTTATTTCGGGACCCGAGAGGTTATCTTTATGGCTGAAGCCGAATCCTCAACTCGTGATGTTGCGTTACAGCAAATAAGCACATTAGTAAATTCAATGTGTTGTTGCAATGATCATTGTTACCGGACCTTCTCAGCCATCTCCCGGAACAGCTTCACGTTATCCTCCCCGGAATATTTTCCTATCCTTTCATAGGCAGGTCCCATGGCCGCGCGGAATGGGCCCAGATCCGGCCGAGTAACGACCATTCCCTTTCCCTTCAATTTTTCGATCAAATCCTTCTCCTGATCCATGATCAGTTTTCGCATGGTATTACCGGCGCTCTTGCTCTCTTCGCGAAAGATCTGTTGCTGCTCTGGGGTGAGCTTGGCCCAACTCTTGGGGCTGACCACTTGTAACATATTGTTGTAGACATGGCCTGTCAGGGCCAGATACTTTTGCACTTCATAGAGTTTAAAGAAATAGATGACCGCAAGGGGATTTTCCTGGCCATCCACAACACCCTGTGAAAGGGCCATATACAGTTCAGGAAAGGCGATCTTGGTCACCACTGCCCCGAGTGCTTCCATGGCGGCCTGTAACTGGATCTCAGGCGGTGTTCGAATCTTCAGCCCCTTGACATCATCCGGCTTGTAAATCGGCCGGACCCGGTTGGTAAGATTACGGAAGCCCCACTCCCAGTTGGAGAGCATGATCAGTCCAGCTTTCTCGGCCAATGGTGCCAGCCAGTCCATGGCGGGTCCATCAAGAACACGGTGGGCATGATCGTATCCATCGAACACGAAGGGGAGCATGACCACCGAGAAGGCCTTTACATATTTATCCATGGCTCCCTGGGTAGGAAGGCACATATCGACGACACCCAACTTCGTCTGTTCAAGTTGCTCTGGCGGCGATCCCAATTTATTGCTTGGATAAATGGTGATCTTGACCGCCCCATTTGTTCGCTCCTCAACTTTCTTCTTGAATTGCAGCGCCGCTATGTGGCCAGGATGCTTCTCGTCCGCATAATGCGCGAACTTCATTGTGATAGCGCTGGCCGGCGCCCAACCGCCCATGCCCATAAGGCATACTGCGGTCAACATTATAACAATAACAGTTAAAGATAAGATCCTTCGCTTAATCATGTTTCACCCTCCCATGTTTAATTGAACACTAAAATTTACGGCTTGTTGTAAACAATCAAGCCAACCTTTGTGAGACAGGAATGGTGATAAGGAATTACTTTCTTTGTCCTGTTGAGGCTAAAAATTCATATTTCTTAAAGTTGAAATAAAACCGAAAAGTACACCTGGAATAGCCATCGAAGGAATGAAAATTTCATATATGGAACGATGTTCCTTATCAGGGATATTAAGATATCTTTATTTTAATGTCAAGAAAAATTTTCGCCTTATCTGTCCATGGTAATTAACTCGGTAATTATCCTATCCCTGATTGGAGTGAGATGAAAAGTGGTGGTTAAGAAGCATCCATAATGAATTTATAATGATAAAGTTTATCAAGAAAAACATGCTAAAGGAACGCCTTAATTTACCCTTGCCTTTGAGAATCTCAGAATGGGGAGAAATCCCTTCTTTAGGAGAGTCTCTGACCTGGCAGCCTATCACGGTCTTAGCCGGAAGTGGATAAGGGGAGTTGGACAGGAGATTCTTCGAGAGCGAGCTGGACCCCAAAAGCCTCTTGCTGGCAAAGCCAGGCTGCAAAGATTATGGAATCGATCCGACAAGACCTTTGAGCGGCTCGTGCTCAAGATTCGTTGAAGGCTTGCTATTAGGAATCAGCATAAGCTCATATTCAATTCGCAAGGTCCTCAGGGGCTTTCCACTTACCCTAAAGCCAAGCAAGAAGGCCATAAGCTATGAAAAGGAACAGCCTGGCGCGTTGGGACGCATTGAACTAAGGAAGATTCTAGACGGGGCTGTCGGGCCACTTCGATTTCGAGGGTTTTCTCATCGGTGATGATGATACAGCGGGGGATGTGGCCCCGGTGATCAAGAAGGGTGTGGATCTTCAGTGCTCCCTTGTTCTTGCGAAATTTGGCCCACCGATTGCCATTAGCCACTTGACAGGCTCTGTTGTCAGAATTAATTTTTATTTGGATAAGTTAGAGGAGCCTCCCGAATTTATACATACTTTACAGCGGATCTCATTTAGAGAATAAGGGATTAAGAAAGAAGATCGTGTCCATAAATGAATTAAGTTTAAGGAGGGCGATTTAATGATAGTGAGAAGAACATTTGATTGGCCATTAAGGGCAGGATGGAGCCCTTTTACAGAGATTGATCGACTTTGGAGAGAAATGGATCAACTCATGAGCACCATGGGAAGGCAGGTACGAAGAGAGACCGCAGCCGGTGTCTTTCCTCTGGTCAATATTACAGAGGACCAAAACAGTTATTATGTTCGCACAGAACTTCCCGGGATGAAGCCGGAGGAGATAACAATCTCTGTGGTAGGCAATAGCTTATCAATCTGTGGAGAACGCAAGATCATTCCAGAACCGGAGAATGCGCGCTACCATAGGAGAGAACGTGAGGCAGGAGCATTTCGCAGGGCGATGACTTTCCCCTCTGACATCGACGGTCAAAAAGTAGAGGCTCAATATAAAAATGGGGTTATGACTATAATATTGCCCAAAGCAGAAGAGGCCAAGCCTCGGCAGATCTCATTGAAGGTTGGATAATACAGAATTTCAGCCTATTCATTCCCGGCTCTTGATTAATCCAATAAGATCAGCGGCATTTATTGTTGCATTGCTGATTCGCCGAAATGGGAGGGAAGAATCATGGATAGCAAAGATATCCAGATCAAAGAAAAGCAGGAATTGACCCAACCAGCGGAGTCTACTCAGCCTGGACCCGTTTTCACACCGGCCGTTGATATTTTCGAGACAGACGAAGCCATCACCTTGCTGGCGGATATGCCCGGAGCAAGAGCAGATTCCATTCAAATTGATCTGAGAGATAATATCTTAACCTTGAAGGGCGAGGCCGACTCACCGGAGGGAAAGGATGAAGTGGAAGTCATTCGGGAGTATCGGACTGGAAGATTCTTTCGCCAATTCAACTTGTCGGAAATCATCGACCAATCTCGCATTGAGGCTGCCTTGACCGATGGGGTGCTCAGACTGGTGCTTCCTAAGGTGGAGCGGGTAAAGCCGCGCCAGATAATTGTTAAAGCTGGCTAATGTGCTCGTACAGGAGTTTAAGAAAAGGGACGCGCCTCAGTGTCCCTTTTTTATTTGATTATTATTCCATAAAAATTCCTACCCCTGCAGAATGCATGAAAGCTCTTGCTTAAGCAAATCTCTGCGCTCGGTGTCAATTATTCCATTGTAAATTAATTCAAATGCCCAGGTGAATGCATTTTTAATGATTCGAGGTTTCAAGTCAAGAATTGAGATTTCTTGACTTTCTTCATACCGAAAAGCTACCTGATGCCTACTCATAGGAACGGAATATGAGGCATCCGTTGGTTCCTCCGAAGCCGAAAGAGTTGGAGAGACATGTGTTGATAGTCTGCTCTCGGGGATGGTTGGGGACATAATCGAGATCGCAATCCGGATCAGGAAATTCCAAATTTATGGTAGGCGGAAGAATATTGTTCTCCATCGCCATGATCCCAAAAATAGCCTCAATGCCGCCGGAGGCGCCCAGTAAGTGCCCGGTCATGGACTTGGTGGAACTGACGGCAAGATTGCGCGCATGGGCACCAAACACCTCCTTGATGGAGAGTGTTTCATATTTGTCATTCAGCACTGTGGAGGTACCATGAGCGTTGATGTAGTCTACCTCATCGGGAGAGATTTTCGCATCCTGGAGTGCGGCCCGCATACACCGAGCAAAACCTTCTCCGTTCTCCGAAGGTGCCGATATATGGAATGCATCGCCGGAAAGCCCATAGCCAATGAGTTCGGCCAGGGGCCTGACATCTCTCCGCAAAGCGTGGCCCAACTCCTCCAGGATTATAATCCCTGCGCCCTCGGCAATAACAAATCCGTCTCGCTGGGAGTCAAAAGGTCGGCTGGCCTTTTGGGGCTCATCGTTTCGCGTAGATAAGGCTCGCATTGCATTGAAACCGCTCACAACCAGGCGAGTCAACACCGCCTCTGTGCCCCCGCAAATCATTACGTCCGCTTCACCGCGCTGGATTATCCGAAAAGCATCGCCGATAGCATGTGTCCCAGCCGCGCAAGCAGTGACGGAGGCCATGCATGGGCCCTTTGCTCCGAAGCGGATGGCCACCTGGCCCGCAGCCAGGTTTATGATCACCATTGGAATAAAAAAGGGAGTTATTTTGGAAGGTCCCCGCTCCAGCAAAACCGAGTGATATTGCTCGATGGTCTGCAGACCCCCGATCCCCGAGCCGATTAAAACACCGACGCGATATGCATCTGTGCCCTCGAATTGGATGTTCGCGTGGTCCACAGCCAACTGACTTGCCGCCAGTGCATATTGGATAAAGGGGTCTGTTCGCTTAACCTCTTTGCGGTCTAAAAATTCCAGGGGATCAAAATTTTTTACTTCTCCAGCGATCTTCGTGTCCAGGTCGGAGGCATCGATTTTTGTGATAGGGCCTATTCCAGAGCGACCCTCAATTACGGCCTCCCAGTTTTGCTCCAAACCTATTCCCAGGGGTGTGATGAGCCCCATCCCCGTTACCATTACTCTTCGATTTTTCATCTTCTCATCCCTCCTGGAAAATCATCCATTGTCATCACCACTGGATGAGAGAGGCTCCCCAGGTCAATCCTGCACCAAAAGCGGTAATCAGAATGCGATCCCCTTGCTGAACTCGTCCCTGGCGTACAGCCTCATCCAGTGCTGCAGGGATAGCCGCCGATGAGGTATTTCCGTATTTGTCTATCGTCACCATCACCCGCTCCGGATCAATTCTCAATTGCCTAATCATGGCATTTATGATCCGGATGTTGGCCTGGTGGGGTATGAGCAAATCAATATCTTCAACAAATAGTCCTAAATCATTTAGAACTTCTTGTGTTACCTCGACCATGGAGCGAACGGCGTATTTAAATACCTCACTGCCCGCCATATGAATGTAATGGTCTCCGTTGCCCAAAGACTCCCGTGTAGCAGGGCGGGCCGACCCCCCCACGGAAATCTTTAACAGATCCACACCCTGTCCATCAGAGCGAATTTGAGTTCCCATAACGCCGCCCGCCCCATCGTGTGCCCGCAGCACCGCCGCTCCCGCCCCGTCGCCAAACAGGATACAAGTGTTGCGATCTTTCCAGTTCACTATGTTGGATAAAATGTCCGCACCGAGGATCAATATGGTGTGGGCGTTACCTGTCCGAATAAACTGATCTGCAACGGCAAGGCAATATATGAACCCGGTACACCCAGCGGCAATGTCGTATGCGACTGCCCGATTGGCACTCAATTTCTTTTGCACTATGCAGGCGGAGGCGGGCATGGGCATGTCGGGAGTAATGGTGCCCACAATGATTTGATCCAGCTCCCCGGGCTTAACACCCGCCATTTCCATCGCGCTGCGGGCTGCTTTTACGCATAAATCGGACAGGCACTCCCCTTTTTCCACTATGCGACGCTCTTTAATCCCGGTTCTCTCTAAGATCCACTGGTTGGTGGTGTCCACCATCTGCTCAAGATCGAAGTTGCTCAGTACCCTCAGTGGATGATAGGAACCAGTGCCGATTATTTTAGATCGTCTCATATTATGCCGCTCCTTACGCATTTATTAAGCCAAAATCATGCCATCGATTTTCCAATTATAATTTTATCATAATTTATTGGTATAGTAAATACTTAATTAACAGGAGTTTCCCCATTTTTTAAAAGGCAAACATGCACAATTGATCCTCTGGGGGGTCACCTCAAACATTATATCCGGGTGCCACTGGCAGAGCCGAAGCTCGCCAGTGATGGGCATTTATAATATGAATTCATACACGGGCAAGCCTCCGGCTTAGCCCGTGGCACCCCATTTTGTGGTCTCTTCTTCAAACAACCCTCTGTCCCCGGAGGTTCTTGATCTGGCAATATGATTCATTATCTCAAAAGGGCCTCGGTTTTTTGAGATATCAAAACTAATTTTTGGGGTAAGTCCTGTTAATTAATTTTTCCGCTTCCTCCAGCATGAAAGTGGAAAATCTTTTGCGCATGTTTTGTAACAATGTGTATATTTTATTTCACATCAAGAACATGATTGCCTTCTTTCTTGTGGCTTTTCCTACCCACTGATGCTAATATCTGATTAGGATAAATTGATTTGCATATCAATAACCAGCAATTAATTGCAGGGGAAGATGGTGATGCAGATGGAAATAGTTCGATCGCATACCGCCAATAAAGCAGTGATTGTTGGACTCGACGGTGTGCCCTATTCGCTGTTGGTTCGACTGGCAGGGGCTGGTGTTACTCCCAATATGAGTCGTATTCTCTCGGAAGGAATGCTGAGTCCGATGGAAACAACGTTTCCGGAGATTTCCTCTGTGGCGTGGACCAGCTTCATGACGGGGCAGAATCCCGGCAAGCACGGAATATTCGGTTTTACAGAGCTTTCGGGAGACACTTATCGTCTCCAGTTCCCCGGGTTCGGGCAGGTGAAGGAGCCCGTCCTTTGGGACATCCTGGAGCAATACGGACTTCGTTCCATTGTTCTCAATCTTCCATCCACTTATCCGGCCCCTCCTTTGAACGGCGTCCTGGTATCAGGTTTTGTAGCTCCGCGATTGGAACATGCAGTCTATCCGCCTGAAATCATTTCCATTCTCCAGGGAATGAATTACCGGGTGGATGTGGATGCCAATCTGGGACACACAAATCCGGAGAAGCTCATGGAGGATCTCATCGCCACACTGGAGCTTCGCCAGGAGGCTTTTCACTATTTGTGGAAAAATCAGCGATGGGACCTCTTTCTCATAGTGATCACAGGCACGGATCGTCTTCACCACTTTTTTTGGGAAGCCTGTGAGGAGCCCGACCACCCTTTTGCCTCCGCTTTCCATCACTATTATCGCCGCTTGGACCAGTTGATTGGGGTAATTTACTCCCTAACTCCCTCCGACGCCCTCTTTATGATGTTATCGGATCACGGGTTCACCCGTCTTCGCAGCCATGTCTATCTCAACCATTGGCTCCACCAAAATGGCTACCTTTTTTATGATAGGGATGACCCGGACAGCGTGGAGTGCATAAACAGCGAAACCCGGGCCTTCGCCATGGACCCCTCCCGCATATACATTCACCTCCAGGGGCGATTCTCCAGGGGGATTGTGGCCCCTGGAAGAGATGCAGCCAAGCTTCGGGAAGAGCTCGCAGAGAGACTCTCCCTTATGGAACTGAATCTCCCCGAAAGCCTGGATTTCAAAGCATCAAGAACCATCCGTCCCATTCGAAGGGTTTACCGAAAAGAAGAAATTTATTGTGGTCCCTTTCTAGACCTGGCACCGGATCTTGTGCTGGAGCCCGAGCCCGGTTTTGACCTCAAGGGCTCAACGCGCACCAGGCATCTTGCGGACAGGAAGATATTCACCGGCATGCACACCCGGACGGACGCCTTTATTTTCATACGTTCAAAAAAAACCCCTCTCCCATCACCTGTTCGTATCGTTGATTGCCTTCCAACGATCCTGACATCTCTGGGCATCCCAGCGGGCAGTAAAGTTGATGGCCGATCCCTGATTTGACCGAGGAGGAGCTAATATTTCTCGTGGTTATTATTTTTCTCGAAACATCGGTGTAGGGGAAAATTTTCGTGGTTTCGGGTATGGGGGCATACAAAAAAATTCTCATGCATTCTATTTCCATCGGGAGAAGACATTGAGATCCAGGCCATCTCGCTGGCCGGAGCGCAGTTTATGGTCTCCCACGGCGGCTATCATGGCGGCATTATCCCTGCACAATTGCGGGGATGGATAATGGACCTGAATCCCCAGTGCCCGATTTTCCTCCATCGCGCGTGCGCGCAGCCGCCAGTTGCACGCTACACCTCCAGCAAGTGCAACATGTGCCACCGAGCATCGCAGGGCCGCCTCCATTGTCTTTTCCACCAGGATGTCCACCACTGCCTCCTGGAAAGCCGCGGCAGTGTCTCGAATTTGTGAATGGCTCAATGTACCCGCCGAGATTCGGCCTCTTTGCACCTCGCCGTTAGGCCCTAATTGCCGTCTCACGTGATGCACAACCGCGGTCTTCAAGCCGCTAAAGCTGAAATCCAAATTTTCCAATCGAGCTCTGGGAAAGCGAAAGGAATCAGCAGACCCTTCCTTTGCCAGGCGCTCGATAACGGGGCCGCCTGGATAACCCAGGTTCATAAGCTTGGCCACCTTGTCAAAGGCCTCACCAGCCGCGTCATCAAGCGTGCGACCGAGCAGTTCATAGTCGTCCAGCCCGGAGACGCGATACAGGTTGGTGTGGCCCCCTGAGACCACCAGCGCAACGAAGGGGCATCGCAGTTCCTGACAATCCAGCATGGCGGCGGCGAAGTGGCCCTCCAGGTGGTTGATCCCCACCAGGGGGATCCCGCGGGCAAAGGCAGCACCTTTGGCAACGGAAACACCCACCAGAAGAGAACCCACCAATCCGGGACCTCGAGTGACGGCTATTCCTTCTATATCCGACCAGTGCACGCCGGCCTCCGCCAGCGCCATTTCGATCACGGGCCCGATGGACTCAATATGTCTGCGGGAAGCCAACTCAGGAACCACTCCGCCGTACTTGCGGTGGACCTCGTCCTGGGAGGAAACGACGTTTGAAAGTATCCGCCTCCCATCAAGCACTACAGCTGCAGCCGTGTCGTCGCACGATGTCTCCATCCCCAAGACAAGCATCGAAAATCTTTCCCATATAGAATATTAAGGTTTTATTGCGCTCAAGGCGCAATTGATTTTTTCTGCAAAAAGAGAAAACTCCCCGGCTTTAACTTTTCACTACCCACCCCCAGTTCAATGCTGCAAGAAGGCTTGCCGGTCTCTGCTGTTTTTTCAAGGTCAAGCGCTCGATATTGTCTCCACATTTCTCCGTCGCATGAGCGCCTAGAAAAGCGTTCGGTTTAAGTTATGGAAATAACAGTGAGTGACGCGATGGTTGCTGCTTAATTCATTGAATAAGGGCATGAAAATGGCATGGAATTGGGCTCGATTTTTTATAAGGAAAACGGCCTTGATACGTGGTTTTTGAGATAAGACCACCAGGGCGGCATACATGAGGTCGGCATGTTTGTTCAGCCCTGAGGAAAATAATCGCTTGGCAACAATAAGGGTGTTCTGCATGTATACCTCGATTTTATGATGATAGTCATTCGAAGCGTATTACAAGAATGTCCCCACTTTAATATATTCCGGGGGGTAATAAAAAATCTCCCTTTAATACCGTGCACCATACATTAGCTTGGGCAGGAAAAGGCTGATATCCGGCACATAGGTGATGACAATCAGGACAAAGACAATGACCATGATCCAGGGAAGGCTGGCCCGTAGCACGTCGTACAGCGGTATGCCAGTTATCCCGCTTGCCACGTAGAGATTCAACCCCACGGGCGGGGTAACGAGGCCCATCTCCATGTTCACCACTACCACCACTCCCAGATGTACTGGGTCGATATTCAGTTTCATGGCCGCCGGGAAAAGGATGGGTATAAAAATCATGACGATGGGAATGGGGTCCATGAAATCTCCGGCAAAGAAGAGGATCACGTTGATCATCAGCAGGAACATCCAGGGCGCAAGATCCATTGAGATAACCCAATGGGCAATCTTGAATGGCACCTGCTGGAACGCCAGGATGAAGCCCAAGAGAATCGCGTTGGTTACGATGAAGCCCAGCATTGCAAAGCGGCCGCAGGCGTGCACGATGATACCCGGGATATCCCTCCACCGGATTTCCCGGTAAATAACAAGCCCAACGAACAGGGCGTACATGACAACCACAACCGAGGCTTCAGTTGGGGTGAAGATGGCCCCACCCGTAAACTCTTTGCCCCACAGCGTAAATTCCGGAAAGCCATAAATCCCGATAACGATGATCAGCGGCAGAACCAGGCTCCAGATGGCATTCTTGAAGGCACGGACTTTTTCTCTGATACCGTACCGGCGCCCGAAAGTCGTCTTCTCTTTCCGGGCGACTAAGTAGCAGGTTAGCATAAGGCTCAATCCCAGAAATATGCCAGGAATAACGCCGGCAATGAACAACTTGGGAATGGAGGTCTCCGTAACGAAGCCATAGATGATCATGGTGATACTCGGCGGGATGAGGATTCCCAATGCCCCTGCGGTGGTGACCGATCCTACGGCTAGCCGGCGGCTATAATTGGCATTCATCATTGCCGGTATCGTGATGCTCCCGATTGCCACCACAGTAGCTGGGCTGGATCCCGAGATACTGGCGAAGAACATGCACGAGAGCACCGCTGCTATCGCCATCCCTCCCGGAAGGGAGCCGACCAGAGTCATGGCGAAATCAATGAGCCGCCGGGCCACCCCACCCCGCTCCATAATTTCTCCAGCCAGGATGAAGAAAGGGACGGCCATCAGGCTTGTGTGCTCAACGTTTGTGTAAAGCTTCTGTGCCACAGTCATAAGCGGGAAATCTATGAAAAAAGCAAAAGTCACCAGGACTGGGAACCCAAGAGCGACGGCGATGGGGACGTTGAGAGCCATAAGGGACAGTATAAAAATGAACAGGAACAGGATCATGTCATGCAAATCCTTCAGTCAGACTGAATAGCGGAAGGGAGCGAGGCTCACGCCGCTCCCTCCACTCCGCGTCCTTGGAGATCCTCCACCACTGAATGGACGATATGCTGCAGGAAGCGTATTGACATAAGAATCCCCCCTAACGGAACGCAGATAAAGTTAAGGTACTGGGGAAGGCCGCTGGAGATTACAGTGGTTCCAGTACCCCTTAGAAACACCACATACCGGGTGCCTAGAATCAGCATGGCACAAGAAAAAATCAGGCAGATGATAAGCGCTCCATAGTGAACGGCCCTGCGGAGCCGTGGGGGAAAGAGATTTACCAGAACGTTTACAGAAACATGAAGGCGGTGCTTGACGGCAATGCTGGAACCGATGAAGATGGCCCAGACCATGAGTGTCACCATCATTTCTTCGGCCCATGGAAAGGTGAAACCAATGATGTATCTTGTGATGACCTGGCTGAAATATAAAACAGATGAGGCAATGACCAGAATCACCACTAGCCCTTCTTCTAAATAGCCCAAAAACCTGTCCATGCTGGTAAATCCTCCCACCCCTTAAACCCAAGATGAGCACCGGATTAAAGTTCGATGTTGCAACAGGCGTTCAGGAGCCGGCAAGATCATTTAACCTAATCTCATTTAGAAATCCGGCCCCCGAACTACTCCTTATCTATTCATATTTCTTGGCTAGATCGTACAGGGCCTCAAGAACATCTTTCCCCACCGTTTTCTCGAACTGTTTGTGGACAGGGCGGAAGAAACTGGCCCAGTTTGCCAGATCCTTATGGGAGAGGTAGATAACCTGAGCCAACCCGGCGTCCAGGACCTTATCGACATAATTTTTGGTTCTTTTCTTGTTGTCCGCCCATTGCCAATCGGTGGTATCCTTCACGCACTGCTCCAGGCTGGCACGGATGTCGGCCGGCAGCCCGCTCCAGAACTTCTCATTAGTGGCCACAATGTATGCACTGTAAACATGGTTGGTGAATGTTATGTAGCGAGCAAGTTCGTGGAGCTTGCTGGCCCAGATGTGAGGGGTGGCGCACTCGATACCATCGATGACTCCCTGCTGCAGTGCCGTGGGAGCTTCAGACCAGGCGATTACCTGGGGATTTGCCCCGGCATGCTTGAAGTACGCCTCGAAGACCTTGCTGGCCTGGATGCGGATCTTGAGTCCTTTAAGGTCTTTTGGCTCCAGGATGGGATGCTTGGTGTTGAGCTGCTGGCGGAAGCCGTTGTCCCACACCGTCAGGTAATGTAAACCCTTCTCCTTTAGCCTGCCAATGATTTTGCCACCAATACTGGGAGAAAGCAGGGACTCTTTCATCATATCGGTATTGACGAAGACATACGGGAGGGTAAACAGGGCAAACTCGGGGATCAAGGGCTGCCATTTAGCCGCCGTGGGGCTTACCATCTGAATGGCCCCAGCCTGCAGCGCAGAGACCGATTCCTCGTCGGACTTGTAAAGCTGCCCGCTGTGGTAATGCTGAACCTCAACCTTTCCCTCGAGCCGCTGATTGGCCAGCTTCTTGAAGTGTTCGAAGGCCAGTGCCTTGGGGCCAGTGGGGGCGGTATCGTGGGAGATCTTGATCACGATTGGCTTGGCCTCCGTCCATCCCGTGCCAAAAGCCAGTACCATGCAAAGGAACACACACGCAGCAATCCAGATACTTATTCTTTTCATCACAACCTCCTCCTTATTCTCTCTAAAGCCTCATTGTTTAAAAAACTCCGGGACAACCGCTGACCCCGGACTAAGTGGCGCTTTCTATTATGACTTAACAAGTTACACGAGGATCTAAAAATTCTAACCTCTTTAAGATTGGGCACCTTCTCCTTTAGCACTTGCTTTACCATCATTTAATATCTTTGGAAACAATGTACTTTTTGCAAACCTCAGGGCCCAATATCAACTTTATCTAAGTGATTTATTTCATAGTTATGGTGTTGTATTTTTAGCTGCCGAAAGTTGAGCAGCTATTTTCTGGAACACAATCTGATTAGATAGATAATTTTGTATGAGTTATGCAAAATTAATGAGATGGCCGTGCTGCATTTTTCCATTCCTTAATGGGGTGCCACGGGCAAAGCCGCAGGCTTGCCCGTGTCTTCACATAACCGGTTTCACTGGCGATCCTTGGGCTCTGCCAGTGCCACCAAAGCGTTTTATATGGAATAAGAAGTTTTAGGATGATAACGCCCATATACGTAACACAATTTATGAAATAGACCACTTAGCAATCCCATTATTCCAGCCAATCAGTTCTAAATCTGCTCCATCTGCTTGAAATACGAATCTGATTTCTTTGAGGCCTGAATCTATCTTACTTATTTTTCATCTAAACACTTTCTATCTCATCTGGGAATATAGGAACGCGGTGTTGCTAAAATGAAGAGGCGCATTAACGTAAATCCCCGTTCGGCTCGTCTTGTTCCTTTTTTGATGTGCTCTAAACTTTCTCCGATGTAATTAAGAATCAAGTGCAACTGGCCCTGCGCACCCAAGCTATGGTTTTCTCAGATTCGCCACTTTTCTTCTATAACAATCCCTTCTCAATTGTCAATTAAAACATTCATTTTTGCTATGACTTTTGTAACCGTGAGCCCGCTGACATATGTTGGTACAAAAACACTGTGTCGACCAGGGCCCCCACAAACAATAATCATGATATCATCTGACTGATCGGCTATAGGCACCATTCGTTTGACTTGTGAGCCTTCCATGAATAAGTGTGGTCGCCTTTTCTTTATATGTTTCTCCTGCACATCAATAGAAAAGGCATCTAAGGCACCCTTGCTTTTTGGAAAAGATATTCTTTTACTTGTTTTTTGGATAGGTTTTCTCGTGCTAAGATTTCGGCATGTTCTGGACAGAGAATAAGTAATGGGTCTCTACCTTTATAGTGGTTCCAAGTACCTTGTGGAACCATACCTCCGGCCAAAGTTGTCAATAAAGATTCAGCCGTTGAGCTGGCAGTGTCGATTATATCAAGAGTACTTGTGGCGTTGACCATAGTAACTGTGCTGGTATTATGTTCATACCCCCTCTCGACATGGAAAGGTTCCCATGGACTTTCTTCTTCATTTTCAGCTATGCAGAAGCTATACTTGCCAGGCTGTCCTTGAGTAGCCTTATCTAATTCGCCAGGACGCGCCCCTCCAATATTTAATAGTATTAGCCTTATAGCTCTTCCAAGGGCCGCGTTAGCTTTTACACCGGGTCCTAGAGCACCAGCTCCACTATTCAGGCCCAATTTAAGCCTGATAGGCCCATTTACTACCGTTTCAATCGCCATTTTGAACAATGGCGTGCTTCCAATTTTTTTGATCCCACAAAAATTTGTTTAGTATTGACAAATTTCCATGGGTGCTGATAGATTGATGAGGGTCATTTTTTGATTTTTGGCGCCAGGATGGATTTAGATGGAGGTTTACCCATGGGTGAGAAGCATTTATCAGAGCACCTATTGGAGCAGGTTGAGCGGGAGCAGGAGGAATGGATCAATGAGGTGGAAGAGGCCATCCAGAAGAAGCCCATGCGTTTGTCCGGATTTACCACTGTCTCGGACATGGATATAAAGCCGATATATTCTCCCCTGGACGTGCGGGGGATGGAGTTTGAGAGGGACATTGGCTTTCCGGGTTTCTATCCTTACCTGCGGGGCATTTATCCCACCATGTACAGGGGCAGGCTTTGGACCATGCGGATGTTCGCCGGACTCGGGAGTGCGGAGGACACTAACCGGCGATTCCACTATCTGGTGGGGCACGGGAAGACGGGACTTTCCGTGGCCTTTGATTTTCCCACGCTCATGGGTTATGACTCGGATCATCCACGGGCCAGATGGATTGTCTTTCCTCCCTTTAACCCGAAATATCCGGGCATTTTTCAGGCCTCTCCCTGGCAAAAACTAGTAAACACAACGATTGTGCCACGCCTTATTATTGTGCAGCCATAGCCCGGGCGGCATCTTCGGCCGCTGAGATAATGAGGTCTATGTCCCGGTCAGTATGAGCAGTACAGATAGCACCACCCCCATGGACAATGTAAACCCCGCGGTTCATCATATGGAGCCTGAATTCTTGATCGATACGCTCTGTATCGCATCGCTCCATGATATCCCGCGGCGAATTGCAGGGATTATGTGCCCCTGCCCGCGCTTCCCCGTTTCGGGGGAGGGCCAATCCACAGAGTGATCCCACACCCAGGCCACAAGCGGGGATTCCCACCTTACGGAAAGCCCGCTCTAACCCTTCCCGCAGGCGGTTGCCCTTCCGATCCAGATCGGGATATAAAGTGTTCGCGTTCTTCTCGAGGTATGAAACTACGGCATAGCCCAGCATCATGCTCAGGATGGTGCAGGAAAAAGTTCCACCGCCCACCAGGGCTTTTGGTCCTGTAAAACTTCCCCCGATTTTATTGCCTGCATCCATGACATCAGCCCGGCCCGCCACGCATCCAATGGCAGAGCCCCCACCGGCTATCTTGCCCAGGGTGACCAGGTCGGGGATCACATTCCAGAGAGCCTGTGCCCCACCCAGGTGGAGCCTGAAGCCAGTGATGATTTCATCGAAAATCAACAATGCTCCGACGCGACGCGTTTCCTCGCGAAGAAAGCGCAGATATTCCGGCCGGGCCGCACAGTATCCGGCAGCGCCAGGTACGGGTTCCATGAATACGGCGGCCAGATCGTCGGCGTATCGGTCGATAATCTCTCGAGTGGCTTCCTCGTTATTGAAAGGGAGTAGATCCATAAAGCGATGCATTTCCTCAGGGATACCACCGGACTGGGGTTCATCCAGCGGAGGCTTGATGGCAAAGGTCAAATCCGTGTTGGCCCCATGCCAGCCCCCGGCCACTTTAAGAATGACATTCCTGCCGGTGAAGGCTCGTGCCAGACGCACAACGTACATGGTGGCTTCGGTTCCCGTGACGGCAAACCGCACCCTCTCAGCGCAGGGGACTGTATGCTGGATAAGTCGGCCAAATTCCAGTTGGGCTTGGCTCGGCACGCCCCAGTGCAGACCCATCTCCGTGATCTGAGCCAGCCGCTCCTTGATCCACGGCGGGTTGTGGCCTAGGATCAAGGCAGAGTGCCCAATCCAGAGGTCAATGTACTCGTTGCCATCCACGTCCCACATGCGACCGCCGTCCACTCTCTCCATGACTGCTGGATATGGCGGATAGTAGCGCGGGTTATGGCATAATCCGCCGGGAAAAACATCCTGGGCTTCTCTGAACCACTGCTCCGACCGCGGCGTCCGACGGCGATATTCCACGATGGGGTCTATTTTCATGCTATCACCTCCATCTTTGATGAATGATAAGCATTCGCCACATAGGCTTTAATGTTTTGATAATATTCAATAGATTTGAAGAGCTCTTTAGAGTTTCTTCCATGGGCTTCGGGTAAATAATGCCAATCTATTGCATACAAACTGATATGACTATTTGAATTTATTTTTAGCAGATTTGCCCATATCCAGTAAGAATTAATCTATTGTCGCCATTTCCAGCCGCGCCTGCCTCTGAACAAAAAGCTTCTGTTTTACATAGACTGCTGCCAGCAAAAATAAACCAAAAGCCGAGGTGTAGAATTCATGGATGAACAGTAAAATAGTGGCAATGAGCAGGAGTATCCGTTCCAGCCCCGTGAGCCGATCGACCATGCATCCGATGACAACCGCACCCAGTGAAATTACGCCTGCTATGATGGGGATTATAACTATAAAGAACTCCCTGAAATCAAAAGTAGCCTTGGGATCAAGAAGCCATGGAAGAAGCAGGATAATGGGGCTGTATACAAAAGCGAAGGGAACATACGTCTTGGCCAGCGACAAGTAGAAAGCGGTCACGCCCGTTTTAAAAGGTTCGCCTCCTGATATGCCAGAGGCGGCGTATGCAGCCAGTGCCACCGGCGGAGTGATGTCGGCGCTCAGCCCGAAGTAAAACACGAACATATGAGTGGCAAGGGCTGGTACTCCGAATTTAAGCAGGGCCGGTGCCGCTATGATTGCCATGATAATATATGCAGGGGTGGTGGGGAGTCCCATTCCCAAGATCAGGCAACCAATGGCTGCATAGAGGAGCATAAAAAAGAAGACAAGCGGGTCCATCTGTAATATGCCGGTAAAGTCCAGGTGTTTTATCGCTTGGGCCGATAAGCTGCTGAGCTGAACAGCGGCTGAGGCGAACTTGATGCCCAGCCCTGTCAACGTGGCAGTCCCAACCACAAAGCCCACGCATGCGCAGGCTGCTCCCACGGCCAGTGCATTCTTTGTGCCCCACTCCAAGGTCTCTACGAGCTGAGGGATGCGCATCTTGCTCTCCTTGTAAAAGATTCCCATCGCGATAATGCACAAGTTGAGCCAAAAAGCAGCGAATGAGGGTTCAACATCCAGAAGGAGCAGCACAATCATCAGCACCACCGTGGATGTCCCCAGTGCCCAGTGCAGGATTTCCGAGCGCCTCAAGCTCCACCACAGACCCGCCGCCATGGCTGCGATCCAAAGGAATGTCCACGCATCTGGAGCCAGGAAAGGATCCCAGCGAAACAGAATCATGGGCAGCGATATGAACACCGCTACCATGAAGCTGGAGGTCTTCCGGCTGACCTGGCCGAGGGACGTCGAGTTGATAATGCCCCAGAATGCCGCCAGAAATGGGCTAAAGCCGGCCATAAGAAGGTAAACAATGAGAAAAAGGGGGACGAAATTGAGCCCTTTATCCCAAATAATTGGCAATGCCTTGGGGAGTTCTTCTCGTGGGATGCCTTTCAACCCCTCTTTAACCGCCTGGAAATGCACCATTGTCGCCACTGAGAAAAAATGCAAAGCAGCGGGAATCACGGCACACGCGACGATCTTGATGTACGGGATTGCCAGGAACTCGGCCATGATGAAAGCTGCGGCACCCATGATAGGCGGCATGATCTGCCCGCCGGTGGAGGCCGCCGCTTCGACGGCCCCGGCGAACTCGGGTTTGTAGCCTATTCTCTTCATCATAGGGATGGTAAAGGCGCCTGTGGTAACTGTGTTGGCGATTGAGGAGCCCGAGATCATGCCCAGGAATCCCGAGGCCACTACCGAAACTTTGGCAGGGCCTCCTTTCGACCACCCTGCCAAGGCTGTTGCCAGGTCAATGAAAAGTTGACCCAGTCCCGTTTTCGTTATAAAGATCCCGAACAGCACAAAATGGAACACGAACGTTGCTACAACACCCAGCGGAATTCCATATATTCCCTCCGTGCCCAAATACATGTGCTCGGTGATTCGGACAGCCGAGTAGCCCCGGTGGGCGAACAATTTCAAGCCGGGGATATCGATGAGTAAGGGGCCCAGATACGCATAGGCTAGCATTGCAATGCCAATGATGGCAAGTTGCGGGCCTATGCTCCTTCTCGTACCCTCGATCAGCAGCAGGAGAATAAAGCAGCCGAAGATCAAATCCCTCGTGATAGGCATACCAGCTCGAAGCATAAACTGCTCGTAATCCATAAAGAGGAACGATGAGACGGCAAAGGCCATGATGGCCAGCAAAACTTCAAAAAGGGGTATCCGATCGGGGTCGAAGCGATATTCCTTTCGGCCTGCAAGCACCCGTAGAGAATCGATCGCCATATACAGACACGTTGCGGTCATGGCCCCAAGTATGATAAAAAGCCAGACCACCGTCGGAAGTCCTGAGGGGCCCACAAACTCTTCCCAGTTGAGAAAAATTGAACAGTATGCGTAACCCAGCAGGCCGAGGCAGATCAGCGAGACGAGCAGATCCAGAATGGGGGTGACCGCATGGGGCGTCAGATCCCGAGCCTTCATGTACAGCACAAGCATAAACGACAATCCGAATACAAACACCATGGAAAAGGGCTGAAGCGCTAAAACTTTCCCCAAACTAATTGTCATGATCATCGCCATAGTGGCCGAGAAAAGGACATCATAAATTAAATTTAGCAGTTTGTTGCGCACCGCACTCTTCCTGGTGGGGTAAGCCAAGAAGATGAGTGCGAGCACGAAAGTCAGATGGAAGCTTCGATGTCTCCATTCCGGCAGTATTCCAAAGCCTGCCGTATATATATGAAAGAGGGATAGAATTATGCACATGGCCAGGACCACGCACCTGGCAATGCCCTTAAGCTTTCTGAACCGCAGCTCAGGGTCGTAAATCGCTACAAGGTCTTCCATTTCCTTCTGGTCGGGACGGTATGAAATAACTTTTTTTTCTTCCTTCTCTTCTCTGTTTCGATCAGAAGTCTGTCCCACAGTTATACCTCCCTAATGGCTCGCGCTGAATCTCCAGTACAGTGTCTCAAGCTTTCTTTGGATCAAATCTTCTACTCTCAAAAAGGAAATATGAAAAACCCTGCCCCTCTGCGTGATCCCGGCAAAAAAGAGGCAGGATGGCACTTCTTCGCACTATCCTGCCCTGTTCCCATTTATTCAGATCACTTGATCAATCCTTTTTCCTTGTAGTATTTTTCGGCACCGGGATGAAGGGGAACTCCCTCCAGCCCCAGCAGCGCGGTATCGAGAGTTATGTTCTTGCCTTGAGAATGAATCATGGCCAGGGCCTGGGCGCCGCTGATGGGCTTATCTCCCTCTCGGCCATAAAGCGTACCCGGTTCCCACAGAGCCTGGCAGAGCTTGTAGACCATGTCATCGGAAAGAGTGTCATCGACATACCAGCAGGCCATCATAGCGATGCTTTTCACCTGGTAGTCCTGACCCTTGTACACATTGGCCGGCATGGTTATGGGGACATAATAAGGATAATCGGTGGTAAGCTTCTTAATGGCCTCATCGGTCAAGGAGACCCAGTTGACTTCTTTCATTGTGGATATCTCGATCAGGGCGCTGGTAGGATAGCCTGCGGTCTTGAACAGCACCACATCCGACTCGTCCTGGAGGCGCTGGGCAGCCACTTGGAAGTCCACGTAATCGGCGTTGAAGTCTTTGTAAGTCATGTTATGGGCCTCTACGATCCGGCGGCAGTCGAACTCTGTACCGCTGCCCCTGTCCCCCACGGCCACATTTTTGCCCCGTATATCAGGGATTGTCTTGATGTTGGCCTTCTTAAGGGCTACCACCTGGATGGTCTCCGGATACAGGGACGCCACCGCACGGATATTCTTTATGGCAGGGCCTTTCCAACCCAAATCTTTCCGGCCGTTATACGCCACAAACGCCACGTTGTTCTGCGCCCAGGCGGACTCCAGCTCGCGTCGGCCCAAAAGATTGACGTTAGCCACGGAACCATTTCCCGTCTGGGAATTGGCCGCCAGCCATTGATAGCGGCTGCTGAGGTAAGAAGCCAGGGCGCCTCCAAGCGGATAGTAAACCCCGCCCACTCCACCGGTCACGATGGTGAAGAATTGCCTCTTCATCTTCTTGCCCTCGGCCGCCATCGCCATTCCGGCCAAGACAAAGCTGGCAATAATTAAGATGGTGAATACTGCCAATATTTTTTTCGTTCTCATAGCAATTTCCTCCCTTTACTAATCCAAGAGCACATTGTTGAATCAAAACTCACCTTCGGAACGGAGCAAGCATCACCTCCTTCCTTCATCCAATTCAGGATTGATGATTTTCGAGTGAACGCCTTTTCTTTTTTATCAAATTTTTTTCGAGAGAATACTCGATACATACGCACAAGTAAAATAAAAAAAGCTTGGAAAATAATATCAATATTATACAGTACAAAAAAATATAATGTGAATAACTATTCACAAATTTGCGGGTTATTTTATTTCAGCAGTTTGGATATATGGAGCAATAATGCTCGAGAAATCCAGACAGATACTATCAATACGGAAATTTCAATCTTTCTGAATCCAGGATACGGTGCAATGAGGCAAACAGGGGTGTTAAATAATTCCTGCTTAGATCGTCCTCGTAACTTCTTCGTGCGGCATTGATGCGGCGCTTTTGAGCGTATGATTGATCGAGTGGGAAAGTTGGTCATCCAGTCCTCTAAGCAGCAATTAGCGATCAAAGGTTCGGAATAAAATCATTATGGAGAAAGAGATTGGTATGAGGCTCATAGTATTCAAAGTCGAACATTACCTGGTTCGGAAACACAGAAATGGTAAAATCTTTCGTTGTATTTGGTATTTGCAGTGTATTTCCATTTTCATACCGTTGTAACTAATCGACTGTTCTCCCCCACAATCTCGAAAATGTGCTAAACACGTATACTATGTTCATCTTTTTAAAAATTATTTTTACTTTATAAATACTTTATCTCCCTTGTCAAGACAAAAATAGGAGTCAATGGGGGAATGTCATAAATGGATAACATACATGATAGGCGGCTTGTCAAGAGAATATAGCACTCCTCTTACCCATTGAAGGGTGTCTTTTGAGAGGGATAAAGATGCTGCTGCCAGCGTGCACTCTATCAACCCGGATCGATCTTTCACGAGAGGTCCTGAAAAACAATCCGTACCAAACATCCATAAACGCTCATCATGGTCAACGATCCTGGTTGACCAAGTTCCTCGATAAGAGGGGGATGGCGCCAGAAAGCTATGGGTTCCCGACTGGACTCATTCACAATGGCGACGAACTTTTTGCCCAGTTACTAAGGAGTTGCCGGGCTGGGCGATACCTGACCTTGGCATAGGAACAGAAATGTCTAGGGCTTTGGAATCGCTTGATATCTCCCACCTCATAGAAGATAGTAAGTGCCAGGATCTTGCCAACTCCTGATATGCTCTGAAGCAGATCGAATGTTGGCTCATCGACCAGGGTGCTGAGTACAGTTTCTTCAAGTATTTTTATCTGCCTGATATACAGATGGATTCTTTCCACCTCCAGCAGGCATTGACACGAGATTGCCGGATGATCAAAGTGTTGAGAGGTTTGCTATTCACTGAAATGTTTTACCTCGCTCAATGATTGACCCGAGATCTCTTGTTGAGGCAGGACTCTTCGCAAGGACACCTACCCAAGAGCCCTGAGCGAAACGAGACGGTTTTTTTTCAGAGTAGATGCCTGATGGCTCTTTTCTCCTTGGGATTGGGGAATTTATAGAATATAATATATTGGATTTTTCCTCATATTGTTTATATCAAAAAAAATCTTGACTTAATTCTGCAAGTCCTTATAATATAAAAAATTAGTAAGTATTTTCGTTTCTTGATTACAAGGGATGATTAATACGATCGAGTTTATGGGTTGCGAATGAGAGAATCCGAATATATGGTGAGGACAAAACTTATTTAAAAACAAGATATTGAATAAAGAAAGCCCATCGATATCCAGGGCAATTTTAGAAAAAGGTGACACATGGCACAACCAGCTCTAGAAAAAAGGTCCAGTTTTCAGCGAACAATCCGAGATGAGACGGGGGGACGGCCAAAGATCGGCGATATGCTACAAAAGGCGGGTCTCATCACGCGAGATCAGCTCAATGAAGCTCTGGAGATTCAAAAAAAGTCCCGCGGCCGGCTTGGAAGCATTCTTGTGAAAATGGGATACATCAATGAAGAATCGATTGTCAACACCCTCAGCAGGCAGCACGGTTACCCGGCAGTTCAACTTTCAAATGAACGGATCGACTTCAAGATCTTGAAAATCGTACCCTATGAGCTGGCCAAACAACATTTAGCCTTTCCACTCAGCATAGATAAGAATACCCTCCGCATTACCCTTGCCGACCCCACCAACATGGGATCTATTGAAGATCTTCAATCCAAGACCAAAATGTCCATTCAGGCATGCGTATCCCTTGAGCGCGATATTATTGATGCTTACAGGAAATATTACAAAATCAGCGAAGAAGAATATAAGTCCCTGGTGGAGTTCTCTATAGAAGAGGAAGAAGAAGAAACACTGGATGTGCAAAAGCTTGGGGATTTTGGTGAATTGGCCTCGGAGGCCGCTGAGACCTTTGAATTTGAAGCCGGGGAAGAGACCGTAGACGAAAGTGATCAGTTTTCTGCCGGGGATGCCCCTATTATCAAACTGGTCAATGGTATCCTTCTTCGGGCGATCCAGGAAGGAGTCAGCGATATCCACATCGAGCCCTTTGAGAAATCCTTCTATGTCCGATATCGTAAGGACGGGGTCCTTTATAAATCATTGAATTTCCCGATGACAATCAAAAATGCGATAACCTCCCGCATAAAGATAATGTCCAACCTGAATATCGCCGAGCGTCGCGTGCCACAGGACGGGCGCATCAAGCTGAGGCTAGGGAAAAAAAGGGAGGTAGATTTTCGCGTATCCGTGCTTCCGACCCTCTTCGGCGAAGGCATCGTAATGCGTATTCTGGACAAAGGAGCCCTGAATGTAGACCTGACCAAGCTGGGTTTCAGTGTGGATAACTTTAATAAATTTAAAAAGGCCATTACCCGGCCTTACGGGTTGATCCTTGTGACCGGTCCCACAGGTTCAGGGAAAACCACAACCCTTTACTCCGCACTCAACGCCATAAACAGCACCGATGTCAAGATTCTTACTGTAGAAGACCCTGTAGAATATAACTTCCAGGGGATCAACCAGGTTAATGTGAGGACCGATATAGGGATGAGTTTTGCGGCGGCACTGCGTGCCTTTCTACGCCAGGATCCGGACATAATCATGGTGGGAGAGATTCGCGACCTGGAGACCGCTGAGATTGCTATTAAGGCCGCCATGACTGGTCACCTTGTTTTTAGCACCCTGCATACGAATGACTGCCCTTCCAGCATCGGCCGACTGATCGACATGGGTGTTCCTCATTATATGGTGTCCGCATCGGTGACGCTTGTTTTGGCACAGAGGTTGGGCCGCCGCATCTGCTCTAAATGCAAAGAACTGGTAAATAAAATCAGCGCGGAGCAGTTGCAGGAAGCTGGTTTCCCAAAGGAAGAATGGCCGGACCTCAAACTATACAAGGGTAAGGGTTGTCCATCATGCAACGGCACGGGGTATAAAGGGCGAGTGGGCTTTTACGAAATGATGGAGATGACGGACAACCTCAGGCAAGCAGTGACCTCGGGCGTTCCGGAATCGCAGTTGCGAAAGCTGGCCATTAAAGAAGGAATGAAGACTTTACGCATGGACGCTCTGGATAAAGCAAGAGAGGGTGTCACTTCATTGGATGAGATTCTCGCTCGCACTGTTCTGGAAAAAGAAAGCCTTCCCGCTTACCTGTTGACGCCAGATGAGCAGGTTTACGAGGACGGTGATCTCATCATCAAAGAAGGAAATACCGATAACAACTTTTACAAGCTTATACAGGGTCACCTTTTAGTTTCCGTTAACGGTCGAGTGGTGGGCGAGATAACAAGACCAGGTGAATATTTTGGGGAAATGAGCGCTTTGATAGATCAAGCCAGAGGGGCGACTATTCGCTCCAAGGGCAAGAGCGTTGTCAAGGTTTTTCCAGGGAACAAACTCCGGGAAACACTGGAGAATTATCCGGACATCGCCCACAGCGTCATTCAATCCCTTGTCCATCGGCTCGACGAGTCCAACCGGAGGTTATCGGGTCAAGCGATATTGCAGTAAAGGGATAGCACTTCATCCCTCGTGCTCCATGGTTAAAGGGGGACTCAGGGCTAAAGAGAAGGCATGCCGGCCTTGAGGATTATTATAGCGGGTTGGATTCGTCGCCTGGTCGATAAAACCTTATAGACCTGTAAAGGAGAAAAGAAATTGCTGAGCAAGAAATCACCAGTGGTAGCCATTGACATCGGGACCAATTCTATTAAACTTGTGAATCTTCAAGACAAAAAGAGGGGGTATGAACTGCTCAACTATGGGACAATGCCTCTTCCCCCAGGGGTCATCGAGGATGGAGCTATCGTGGATCCCGACGTTGTCATCCAGGCCATAAGAGAACTTCTAAAAATAGAAAAGATCGGAATCAAGAATGTCGTCACGGCTGTCTCGGGGACCTCGGTGATCATTAAGAAGATCAAAGTCCCTTCTATGAGTGAAACCGACCTGATTGATGCGATTCAATTCGAAGCCGGACAGTACATTCCTTTCGACATCGAGGATGTGAACTTGGACTTTATTGTGATAGATACTCCCCCCGAACAGAGAGAAAGAGACCAGATGGATGTGCTCCTGGTAGCCGTGACCAAAGAAAAGATGAACGAATTGACCACTATCCTAACCCGTACCGGGCTGAAAATGGCTGTGGTTGATGTAGACGTTTTCGCCATTGAGAATGCGTTTGGATTGAATTACAATATTCCTTCTAATGAGATCATCGTCCTAATGGATATAGGAGCGGGCGTGACAAACATCAATATATTGGAATATGGATATAGCGCCTTTACCAGGGACATTTACTTTGGCGGTATGAAATATAATGAAGCAATTATGCAGCAATTGGATGTAGATGATTATGAGACAGCGGAAAAACTCAAATTAGGCAACGAAACAAATGGCCACTCGCCATCGGAAGTATACGATATAATTAATTCCGTCACCAGCGAGCTTTCCATGGAGGTCAATCGTGCCCTGGAAGCTTTTCGCGGCTCTTCAGAAGTTTCCATAAGCAAAATTATGCTTGGAGGAGGATGCGCTCGCATGATGGGATTGAACCAGGCTCTGGCCGAAAATCTGGAAGCTCAGGTGGAGATTTTCAATCCATTTCAAAAGATACGGTACAACCCAAAGGTTTTTGATCCTGAATATATCGAATATATAGCACCCTTCGCCGCCGTGGGTGTGGGATTAGCGCTTAGGCGCTTTGGAGATCGCTAAGGGAAAGATTTTCATGGACACAGACGCCAGAGCTTGTGTGTTCAATTATAATCCACTTCCATGAATCTTGAAAAACTGTTTCTAAGGATCTTATCAATACAATTTACATGAGAATTGTAAGCGATACATACAGTAGAACACAAAATTTAAATGAAAAAGGACAAAGATAGATTATAATTATGACTATTTGCTCGGCAAAATAATCAAACCGTTTTTGTTATGGCCATAATGGCATTGGCCTTAAAGGTCAATGTTCTCATAAAAGGGTTATCAAAGTGGCCAGAACCATAATCAAGTCGGGTTTCAGAGAAGAAATTCAAAGAACACCCTTGGGGAAGGGGAGCACAATGGCATTAAATATTCAGGAAATGCTTAAAGAATTAGTTGATGAAGGTGGGTCGGACCTCCATATAACCACAGGGACTCCACCACAGATTCGGGTTAGTGGAAAGCTTAGGCCATTGAACTGTCCATCTCTTACTCCCACTGAAACCAGGCAAATCGCTTACAGTATTCTCACCGATAGCCAGCGGCACCGCTTTGAGGAAGAATATGAACTGGATCTCTCCTTTGGCATCAAAGGGCTGAGTCGATTCCGGGTGAATGTTTACATGCAGAGAGGTGCGGTGGCAGCGGCCTTTCGCGTCATTCCATACAAGATCATGAGCTTTGAGGATTTGGGCCTTCCACCAATTGTCAAAGAGCTTGCTCAACGACCCAAAGGATTGGTTCTGGTTACGGGACCAACCGGCAGTGGGAAGTCAACAACATTAGCTTCAATGATCGACTTAATCAACTCTGAGCGGTCGGAGCATATAGTTACCATCGAGGACCCAATTGAATTCATACATCCCCATAAAAAGTGCATTGTCAACCAGAGGGAAGTTCATGCTGACACAAAAAGCTTCAAAGCAGCACTCAAGTATGCATTGCGACAGGATCCTGATGTTGTAATGATCGGGGAGATGCGCGATTTAGAGACCATTGAATCGGCTTTGACAATTTCGGAAACCGGTCACCTGGCTTTTGGCACGCTCCATACAAATTCCTGTGGTCAGACCATCAACAGGATAATAGACGTATTTCCAGCCTATCAACAGGCACAGATTCGTGCACAGTTGAGTTTTGTGCTCGAAGGGGTTCTTTCCCAGCAACTAATAAGGCGTTCCGATGGAAAAGGTCGATGCCTCGGGTTGGAAGTAATGGTGGCCACCCCAGCGATTCGAAATCTGATCCGCGAGGATAAGGTCCATCAGATATACTCCCAGATGCAAGTGGGACAGTCTAAGTTTGGCATGCAGACCATGAACCAGTCTCTCTTCATGCTGGTTCAGAAGCGCTACATAACGGTAGAGGAGGCTCTCGGTCGCTCCTCAGATCCTGAGGAACTCAAACAAATGTTTATGCGGAGTAGTGCCCCTGCAGTTGGTAAACCAGTCGTCAGAACTGCGTGAGCTAGATTATCCCATTTTTGATTTGTCAGAAAGTATTTCATAATCGAAATAAGAGGGAGAAAACGTCATGCCGATCTTTATATGGGAAGGCACAACAGCTTCTGGGGCCATTCAGAAAGGGGAAATCGAAGCCCCTGATCGAATGACCGTGGAGAACCAGCTAAGGGCGCGTAAAATAACACCTGGCAAGATCAAAGCCAAGCCTAAAGACCTTTTTGAGAGTATCACATTTCTGCAACCCAAGATTAAACCCAAAGATGTGGTGGTCTTTACGCGTCAGTTCGCCACCATGATCGACGCTGGGTTACCCCTAGTGCAGGGTCTCGAAATCCTGGCGCAACAGCAGGAAAATAAAAGATTCAAAACAGTTATCACGGAAGTTAAAAATGAAGTGGAGGCGGGGTCTACCTTTGCCGACTCACTGAGGAAACATCCAAAAGTATTTGACTCCCTTTTCTGCAATATGATCGCTGCAGGTGAAGTGGGCGGGATACTGGATAACATTCTCCTGAGGCTCAGCACTTACATGGAGAAAGCGGAGAAATTGAAGAGAAAAGTCAAGGGAGCCATGGTATATCCGGCCGTAGTTATTGTCATTGCCGTGGCTGTTGTGGCTATTCTCCTTATCTTCGTTATACCAGTCTTTCAAGCGATGTTCGAGGATTTTGGCGGCAACCTGCCCGCTCCAACCCAGTTTGTTGTGAATCTTAGCGGATTTTTAAAGAGTTATATTATTTTTATTTTGGTTGCCGTTGCACTCATTGTGTGGGGGTTCAAAAGGTTTTACTCTACCAGCAAGGGGCGCCATCTGGTTGACGGCTTCTTGCTTAAAGCTCCGGTATTCGGGCCGCTGATACAGAAAGTGGCTGTTGCAAAGTTTACCAGAACCCTGGGAACCATGATGTCCAGCGGAGTTCCCATCCTCGAAGGATTGGAGATTACATCCAAGACCGCGGGCAATGTCATCATTGAAGAAGCTGTTATGCGCGTTCGTTCCGACATCAGTGAGGGGAAAACGATGGCAGCCCCATTGGCAGATGCTGGCGTATTTCCTGGGATGGTGGTTCAGATGATCTCTGTAGGTGAAGCCACTGGTGCACTGGACGCTATGTTGAATAAAATTGCAGATTTTTACGACGAAGAAGTGGATGTAGCCGTGGAGGCTCTAACCTCCTTGATCGAACCTATGTTGATGGTTTTTCTGGGAGGAACCATTGGCGGCCTGGTCATTGCCATGTATTTGCCAATTTTCAAGATGGCCGCGGCTATTGGTTAAATTATTACCCTTGTACTTTTCATAAAAAGTAAACATTGCAATCAGCAGCGTGTAACATACCCAACCTTAAATACATTTCTTATGCATTATAGGCTTCAGACACTATCATAACATGCTGGGGCCTGAAGGCATCTCTTTATTAATCCGATACAATACCATTTTTAAAATCCAAGTGAAGACAGTAATGTCCGGTTACTATCCAATTAAATCAACTTGTTCCAAATACGGATAAACCCGGATTTTGCAGTAGAAGATCAAAAAAACACAGAGAACACATTATTCCTTGATTTGATATAGACGCGGAATATGGGCACGCACTTTTTCATTTCGTGGCACGGGCTTCCAGCCCGTGGACAAGCATGGGCAAGATGCCCATGCCACAATAAATGTCCATGAGGTGTAGATCCATTTGAAGAACATTTCTACCTGCCAGTGCTCATTGGAGATATCGGCGATCTGTCGGGCAGACGGGTGCATGATATTTGTCAAAAGCACATGAACGAGGCCATCTTCAGGATTCACAAAGCGCACTAGGCAGCTTCCATGATATTTATTAACGAGCTTTTCAAACTCGCAGCATGGAACAAATTGTAGCATCTGATGCAAAACAGTGTTAAAATGAGTCATGACGTGAACCTCCTTTACTGTATTTATCTCAAATAATAACAGAATCCAGGTTCACGTCATGCTTTTTCAATATGACATTACCTTCAGGCCCAAAGAATCAAGGAGAATCATGCCCACAGCATGTAAGATTCTCCTCTAAAGACCAATCTGAGAGCGTATTGGGAAAATGGTAAATATTTTAATCGTTCACTACTGATCACAATACCTTCTGCAGGGCTTTTCTCTTGACTCAAGATAAGAAATGAGGTATGGAAAATAAACTATTCCGAGAGGGTTTGCCAGAAAGGCATTTCCTCTTATTGTTATTGAAGGATTTGAAATAAAGGCGATGGAAGAAAACTTAATCGAACAACGTATTGCGAAATACCGAGAGTTGGTTAATAATGGTATAAATCCATATCCTAACGATTTTCGGGTGCGACAGTGTGTGCTTGATGTGATACAGCATTTTGATTCAAAGAACTCAGAGGAACTGGAACATATTGATGATGAACTGGCGATAGCTGGCCGGATGATGCTTTTTCGGCACTTCGGTAAGGCTACATTCATTCATGTCCAGGACGGCACAGGACGAATTCAGGCTTATGTACGCCGAGATCAGATAGGTGACGAAGCATACAAACAATTCCAACGACTGGATGTGGGCGACTTTGTGGGGATACGGGGGAGGATTTTTCGAACAAGGACCGGAGAATTGACTCTGCTTGCCCGAGAGGTTCGTCTTCTCGCTAAATCCTTGCGTCCGTTGCCTGAGAAATGGCATGGATTGAAAGATGTAGAGACGCGCTATCGCCAGCGCTATCTGGATCTGATCGTCAATCCACCCACAAAGGAGATCTTTCAGCTTCGAAGCAGGATGGTGAGATTAATCAGGCATTTTCTGGATGCAAAGGGTTTTCTAGAGGTGGAAACCCCGATGATGCAAGTCATACCGGGTGGCGCAGTGGCCCGACCTTTTCAGACTTACCACAATGCCCTGGAGCAGCCTATGTATTTGCGTATAGCACCTGAACTTTATCTGAAACGTTTGGTGGTGGGAGGGCTGGATCGGGTCTACGAATTGAACCGCAACTTCCGTAATGAAGGGATATCCACAGAACATAACCCGGAATTCACCATGCTGGAATTCTACCAGGCTTATGCAACCTATCATGATCTGATGGAACTTACCGAGGAGATGCTGACCCATGTGGTCCGGGAGGTGTTTGGCACTTTGACAACATCCTACCAGGGGCAGTGCATCGACTGGAGCCGACCATGGCGCAGAATGACGATTCACCAAGCCTTGATTGAATATGAGTCCATTCCTCCAGAAAAAATTGGAGATCTGGATTATCTCAAAAAGAGGGCTGAGGAGTTGGGGATAGAGACTAAGCCGGAATGGACCTCCGGAAAGATCATTACAGAGATCTTCGATACCGTGGTGGAACCCAAATTTTTCCAGCCTACTTTTATTACTGATTATCCCGTTGAGGTATCCCCATTGTCTCGAAGAAAAAACAGCGAGCCCTCGCTGGTTGAGCGATTTGAGCTATTTGTGGCTGGTCATGAGATCGCTAACGCCTTCTCGGAGCTCAACGATCCACTGGATCAGAGGGAACGTTTCGAATGGCAGGCTCGTCAGAAAACGGAGATGGAGGAAGCGGGCCAGATTATCGATGAAGATTACTTGCGGGCGTTGGAATACGGAATGCCGCCCACTGCAGGTGAGGGAATCGGCATTGACCGGCTGCTGATGTTGCTGGCTGACGTCTCTTCTATTCGAGAGGTTATCCTTTTTCCGCTATTGAGATCAGTGAAGTGAGAAAATATCTCATGGATCAAATAAATGGCGGAGGGTGCGGGTCGGTGGGGTCTGGGGATAAAGAGAAAGAAATAGCCTCTCTGTCGCTTCCCTTAAGCCATGGATGGACTGGATGCGATTTGAATTATTTATGGGCCTTCGCTACCTGAAGGCCAAGCGAAAGCAGACATTCATATCTATTATCACCGTCGTTTCCATAGCTGGTGTAATGGTGGGTGTGATGGCATTGGTGACCGTGCTGGCTGTCATGAATGGATTCCAGGAAGATATTCGGAACAAAATTCTGGGCATTACCTCTCATCTTATAGTACTAGATGGAAGTGGTGGAATCCGGGAATACCAAAAAATTACCGGGCAGGTGGAGACAGTGGAGGGAGTGGTGGCCGCCACCCCTTTTGTTTTGGGCCAAGCCATGCTCTCAACAGGTAGGGCTGCCACCGGTGTGGTGATTCGGGGCATCGATCCTGTTACGGCGCCTGAGGTCATCAACCTGGAGATCAATTTGAAGGAAGGAACCCTTGACGATCTGCACTCCTCAAAAGATCCAACAGGCATTGATTCTCCAAAAGGCATGATCATAGGAAAAGAGCTGGCACACCTGCTGGGGGTTTCAAGGGGAGATGAAATCAATATGATTTCTCCCACCGGTGTGATGACCCCAGTTGGCATGGTTCCCAGAATGCGGAAGTTCAAGGTAGCCGGAGTCTTTGAGTCAGGAATGTATGAATACGATTCTTCCCTGGTATTCCTCGATTTGGGAGTGGCTCAAGATTTTTTCGATATGTCCGATCGAGTTACGGGCATCGAGGTCCGGGTCAAAGATATTTATCAAGCCAGCGAAGTGTCCCAGCGCGTCGCGCTAGAGTTGGGATCTCCTTATTGGACCAAGGACTGGATGCAAATGAACAAGAGTCTCTTTTCGGCCCTTAAGTTAGAAAAAATCATGATGTTCATCCTTCTGGCGCTCATTATTATGGTGGCCGCTTTCAACATTATAGGCACACTGACGCTGGTGGTTATGGAGAAAACCCGAGACATAGCAATACTGAAATCAATGGGAGCTACCGCTCGAAAAATCCTCAATATCTTTATTATCGAGGGAGTTGTTGTGGGGGTGGTGGGGACAGCTCTGGGTATCCTGGGCGGATATGGGCTTTGCCTGTTGCTTGCCAGATATCCATTTCCTCTCCCCAGCGATGTTTATCAATTGAATCATTTGCCTGTAAAGCCCGAGATCTTTGATTTCTTGGTGGTGGCGGCGTCCGCCATAGCGATAAGTTTTGCGGCCACTATTTATCCATCATGGCATGCGTCAAAACTCCAACCGGCGGAAGCACTCCGATATGAATGAAGCTCAATGGGTAAACATCCAGAGAAGCGAGCCTTTGATTCGCGTTGTCAGCTTGCACAAATCCTTTCTAAACGGAGAAAAGGAACTGCGTGTGCTTCGAGGACTGAGTTTAGATGTTTACCAGGCAGATACCATCGCTATTGTGGGTGAGTCGGGAGCAGGAAAGAGCACATTATTGCAAATTCTGGGAGCCCTGGAGCCGCCCACTGAAGGCCATGTGCTTTATCGGGGAGAGGACTTGTTTGCGCAGGGCGAGCGATATCTGGCCGATTTTCGCAATCGCAACATCGGCTTTGTATTTCAATTCCACCATCTCCTTCCCGAGTTTAACGCATTAGAGAATGTCATGATGCCAATGTTGATTCGAGGCCACCGAAAAAAAAATGCCTCTCAAGTGGCCGGCCAAATTTTGAGAGATGTAGGTCTGGCCGATCGATTAACGCATAAACCCGGCGAACTTTCAGGAGGGGAACAGCAGCGAGTGGCAGTTGCCAGGGCACTTGTACTGGAGCCTGAAATTTTATTGGCGGATGAACCCACAGGAAACCTGGATCAGAATACGGGCGATGGAATCGAAGAGTTGCTTGTTCGTATTAATGAACGCAGGGGCGTTACTATTATACTAGTAACTCATAAACAGCGTCTTGCAGCTCGGATGAAATACTTGTACAATTTGACGGATGGTCATCTGGAAGCGATCTGATCATTTGAAAGAACCGGGATTGAAGAACATTAAAAAAGTATTTTTGTTTATCCTTATTGGATGGGCATTAATTGGAGGGAAGGCTTACGCCAACATTCCCAAGATTACTTTTGTTCCATTGAAGTGGTATGGGGTTGAAGCGGCTATATCCCTGGTTCGAGTGGTTGAAGATATTATTGTATCGCTTCTGGCTGCGCAAAAAGACATCGAAATCGTCAGCCCCGCTAGCACGGTCGCACGGGTACCCGAAGCAGAGAAACCTTCTCCCACTTTGCTAGATATCCGCCTTATAGGGAAGGAAACGGAGGCAGATTATGTCCTTTGGGGAAGCATCTCCCAATTCGGTCAGCGTATAAGCA
>CAZTAS010000018.1:0-42618 GCA_964611635.1 uncultured Thermodesulfobacteriota bacterium | reverse complement strand
CAAGAATATTCTGAGTGGAGGATATCATATTTATTTAATGATTGAAAGCGATTTAGTATAAGCTACATACGGAGGGCAACATTGCTGTAAGTATAGGCTCTCTATTGGACCACTTTCGGCAGGAGAGCCGATCCTAAAGGCTCAATTCGCAGAGGATAATCATCAATCTCTATGATAATAAAAAGGCTTTGTCTTAATATTATGCGTGTTGATTCATCTTGGAGCACATTAATATTGCTGGAACCTGCTATTCCTTCTCTGTCCATCTCGCACGCGGTACCGTGGGCGGCTATTGAAAATTGATAGGGAAACCGCGGGCTATGTTGTTACAAACGTAAGATCAGCTTATGGCGATCCGTGCCTTCCTCTCAAATTCGGCTTGATGCCGTGCATGATCGATCTGTCTAAAAGTTACCCTATTATCAGATTGGGAAGGAACATGGCAAGGCTCGGTATGATGGCCACCAACACCATCCCAAGTGTTTCGGCCAGCACGAATGGAATTGCCTCCCTCGACATACTTTCGATTGTGCTGTTGGAGATCTCAGTTGCCACGAAGAGATTGGCTCCAACGGGCGGGGTCTCAAACCCGATCTCACATGCGATGACGAAGACCACGCCAAAATGGATGGGGTCGATGCCAACATTGCGGGCCACGGGCATCAGAATAGGTGTGAGAATGATGATCTGCGCAATAGTCTCCATCCACATCCCGGTAAAGATAAGCAGCACGATGATGAGCATCATCAAAGTGATGGGATTAGTGGTGATGCTGGTGAAAAAGCCCGCCACCAACTCAGGTATCCGATAGATCGTCAGAAAGGTGCTGAAGATGCCCGCAGTACCCAGTATCAGAAGAACCACCCCCGTTGTCCGGACCGTATAAACCAACGATTCAATGATGCCTTTTAAGGTGAACTCACGATGGATGAAAGCCCCTACGAAAAAAGCATATACCACCGCAACCACGGAAGCCTCCGTGACCGTGAATACCCCCGAATAGATGCCGCCCAATATGATCACCGGCGCAAGGATGGCCCATTTGGCGCTCCACATGGATCGCAAGAAGTGACTCAACGATCGATCTCTCCCACCCGCGTATCCGCGTCGCCGGGAGATGAGGAAGTTCGCGCCGAAAAGACACATTGCAAGAATGAGTCCCGGGATGATCCCAGCGATGAACAACTTGGTGATGGAAACGCTGGCCGAGACGCCATAGATAATCATCGGTATGCTTGGGGGGATCACGATGCCCAACCCGCCGGAGCAGGCTGTGACGGCGCCCGAGTATGCCCGCCCATAGCCTCCCGAAATCATGGCCGGGATCATAATCATGCCGATAGCAGCGGTTGCGGCCGGACCCGAACCGGACAGGGCAGCAAAAAATGCGCAGGAAAGCACGGTAACGGCACCCAATCCTCCATTGGCTCTTCCTACGATGGCTTCGGCCATCTCAATGATTCGCCGCGTAAGCCCCCCCTTCTCCATGAGTGCTCCGGCCAGGATGAAAAGAGGAACGGCAATGAGGGGAAACTTGTCGACCGCTGTATAGGAAACTTGAGCCAGAAATGTCCATGGCATCCCCTGGACCAGCATGGCAGCAATGGAAGCCACGCCCATGGAAATGGCCACAGGGACACCCATCACAAGGCTAACTACAAATACGACGCCCAGGAGAATTGGACCGAGCATGAGGATTTCCTCAAACCTCTCCGCCTATCGGGGAAGCCAGTCTACCTCGAAGAACACGGTATCGGGCCTGGATGACCCGAAGAGTCATCAAGAGAAAACCCACAGGAATCACAAGGTAGACGTATCCCAGGTTCCAACCGAGAGTCGGCGAAATATATGGTAATTGGAAGATCATTCGATAGGTCAGCTTGAACCCCACCCATACCAGGATCAGGTTATAGGAGACCCATAAAAGATCTGACAGCATCATAAAAACGGCATAGATCCTTGGTCCGAGCCATTTCAGGTGAATTTCAATCCGAATGTGACGAGCCTGGAGAGCGGCCAGGCTTGCACCCATATAGATCATCCACACAAAACAGAACCGGGCCGTCTCCTCCGTCCAATCCAGCCCGATGAAAAAGACATAGCGAAAAAGAACCTGGGTCGCCAGAATGATCACCATGAGCACAAGCAAGGTGCACGCGATGGCCTTTTCGAGGTGTTCATATAAAAAGTGCGCAAGAGATCTCATGGTAACCTCCCGAAAAACAGAATAGGGCTCGAGATGAAAAGACACTCTCGAACCCTATTTCCACCTTCATCAGTTATTTTTTCGCTTTCGCTTTGAAGGCTTCCACTTCGTCGACCATCTCGCGGCCTCCCACGCTCTGATAGTACTTGGGCCAGATGGCCTTGGACTTGCTTATCCACGCCTCATGGTTGGGGATATCCTTCCAGTCGACGATCTCCATTCCCAGTTTTTTTAGCTCCTTTTTGCACTTCTGGTTGTATGTGTACATGTGCTCCCGCGCGTGGTTGGCGGCCTCCACGGCGGCCTTGTCCAGGGCGGCGCGAATATCCGGCGGATAGGATTGATAGATCTTTTCATTGATTACCATGGGGCCCAGCCAGATGATATAAGGGATCTCGCTCATGTATTTTTGGACCTCATAGAATTTGTTGACATACGCGACCCAGTAAGGGTTCTCCTGGCCATCTATGACCTTCTGCTGCATGGCAGTAAAGACCTCCGGCCAGGCCATGGGAACGGTCAGCGCTCCCCAGGCAGCCCAAGCATCCAGCATGATCGGGTTCCGGGGTATACGGAGCTTCACACCCTTGAGATCATCCATGGTCCGAATCGGCCTTTTGGAGTTGGTAACGTACCGGTAGCCTCCCTCCAGCCATGCCAGGATACGTACCCGGGCTTCCTTGAGTACCTTGTCCCTGAGCTCCACTCCTACTGGCCCATCCAATACAGCGTAAGATTGTTCCCGGGTTTCGAACATGAATGGGAAAGTACAAAAACCCACCGACGGTGCCAGCGGGGTCAGATTGTTTACGGCCCCATCGGTCAATTCCAGGGAACCGTCCTGAACGAGGCGAAACATCTCTTGCTCCCCGCCCAGTACATTGTTGGGATAGATGCTCAGTTCAGCCTTCCCGTTAGTGTATTTGTTCAGCAGCTCCTTCAGCTTTATAGCGGCTACACCGTGAACGCTTGTAAGCGGGTCGCTATGGCCATACTTGAGGGTGATCTTGTCTGCCCCCGAAGCTACTTGTCCAATCGAGAAGACCAATACCATTGACAAGGTAAACATCAGTGTTAATCGTACGATACCTCGCAACATAATCACTCCTTTCATTAATCGAGAGCATTTTCGAAATTGGTTGATTTACATCCGATTGCCTGATACATTTACCCTTAACGGATACAACGCTGTTTTCCCCGCTCCACCTCCTTTCTTGCCCTTAGTACACAGCCGTTGAAATATTTAATATATCTAGTATGACTTTGTTGCCTCCCCAGAAGCAATCAGTAATCCCTCTCCTTGAGGGAAGAGGCTAGGTGAGGGGGGAAAGAGGAATCCACCGCTCCCTCACCCCATCACTCTTCTTCGAGTGAATGAAAGGGGGACCTTGGTCATTTATGCGGTTTTTGCCGGGGGAGCTCCACGAGCTCTAGTGTGATCCCATCCGGGTCGAAGAAATAGTAGGCAACTCCTCCCCGATTGGGGCCGGCGGGGATCTCCTGAGGCTCGGAAACAAATTCCACATCAGCCGCCTTAAGTTCATGATATATTTGCCTGGCGTTTTCTACAATAAACGCCACGTGGGTAAAGCCGATCCAATCAATGCTCATGCGATTCTTCGGCTGAACAGAAATTTTTTTACATTGCCGCAGCTCCAGGATTTGCCCAATGGGGGATCTTAATCGGGAGAAGATGCAATTAATTTCAGTACTTCTTTCCGTCCCGTTTAATCCCTGGATATAAACCTCTCCTTCATCAGTAAGCTCCAAATCTAATAATTCAGTGTAAAAGCGCTTTGAACGCCCCAGATCCGATACCAGAAGCCCTACGTGTTCGATTTCAACGGGCCTCTTTGTTTCTTTCTCACCGGAATCGTCTGTTGCCTCGAAAAGCTCCCAGCAAAGCCCATCATGATCCTTCCACGATGGGGCCGGGATCTCCCCGGAACGTCGGACCGACGCCTCAGACCACGTGCCGATTCCGGCCAGAAGGTCCCGCAGCTCGTTGATTCTTTTTACTTCAAGCCCCACATGGGTAACACCAGTAAAAGGATCTCCCCGTGGTCCCAATGGTTGAATGGGAGGATGATGAATCTGGATAAATTCTAAACGGTTCTGTCCATCGGGTGTAAGATAGACGTTTCTGGCGCGAAACCCCAAAAGACCCGTCATGCGTTCGATCCACTCTCCCTCACGGGGTGAATCGCTGAGCACCGTCATGCCGAAACGATCCCGGTAAATCCAAAGAATGTGATCAATTCCGGAAACGGTTACCCCTACGTGAAAAATCTCCCGGATCATTGAGGCCTCCTAAAAGCGGAGCGTTCTTACCAAATGGAATATCCCCCATCTACCAAGAGATTGTGGCCGGTGACGTAATCCGAGGCAGCCGAAGCAAGGAACAAGATAGCGCCTTCAAGCTCATGCGGCTGGGCAGTTCGCCCCAGTGGGACCACTTGAATTCGCCTTTGGGCCAACTCCGTGTCCTTCTCCCAGATATGTCGATTGAAATCCGTCACAATAAAGCCAGGACTGATGCAGTTGACACAGACCCCAAAAGAGGCCCATTCGCCTGCAGCTGCTTTGGTGAACATGATCACCCCAGCCTTGGAGGCGTGATAGGGACTCATACCCTCGCCCCTGTGGGCATAGAGGCCGGACTGGGAGGCAATGTTGATGATCTTGCCGTATCTTCGCTTGACCATCTCCCGGCCCACAACTTTGGTTCCGATAAAAACTCCCTTGAGGTTAACGCGGATCACGTCGTCCCATTCGGGTTCTTCCAGCTCCAGGATTGGATGGCGAATATTGATGCCTGCATTGTTGACCAGGATATCGATCTTGCCCCAAACCTCGATCACTTTCCGGGCCATGGCTTCTATCTGCTCCATGGATGTCACATCCGTGCCAAAATCCAGAGAGCGTCGTCCCACCGCCTTCACCATCTCAGCGGTTTGATTTGCGGTTTCCTTATCGATATCTAAAACGGCAATATCCGCACCTGCCCTAGCCATAGCAAGGGCCATGACTTGCCCCAGTCCCCTGCCCGCGCCGGTCACCACACCGACGCGACCGCTGAGGTCAAAAAGCGCTGCGGGATCCGATACCATTTATCCCCCTCCTACTGCGGCGAAATTGTTATATCATAAAAGATTGCTTGTCAAGTAAATATTTCCAGAAAGTTTCGATGATAGCCTTGCATCCGCAAAAGCAATTAGGAATTCCTCTCCCCTTGAGGGGATGGGCCAGGTGAGGGGTGAATGATAATGATTCGGAACCCCCAGAAACAATCGGTGTTTCACCTTGAGTTACTGAATCGAATGCAGATTGATATAAGGGATAGGTTGGAAACATCTTAGCAAAAATGATGCGCAAGCCACTAAAGAAAACAAATCCCCTATCGGGGAGATGAAACTTTGCATATCGCGTTAAGATTGTTTTACTCCCATCGGCAAGGGTGTAACAACGAAAATGAGGGATGCCGAAGAGCCTCCTGGCAGCTTTGAGCGCGCAAGTAGCCCAGAGTAGTTAATTGTCTGTGATGAGCAGCAGCGGGAGGTGATATCTGTTTACTTCACCGGACCGCAGAAGCACCGTGTTGTGCCGTGTAAATTCTCCTTTTGGCGTGGTCTCCTTTATACGGTCAATAATTCAGATATATGCGCCGGGTCATTATCAAATTGTGCCCGCCGCCTTCATGTTTTCCAGATAATGCTCGGCCTCGATGGCAGCTATGGCGCCGTCATTGACCGCTGTGACCACCTGGCGCAGCGATTTCTCCCGGATGTCCCCAGCGGCCCAAAGGCCCGGTTCATCCGTTGCCATACGCTCATTGGCGATGATGAAACCCCATTTAGTAACTCGGACAGGAGCCTCGATCTCGAAGAGATTCGGCTGAATTCCGATAAATATGAAAACCCCTGCAACTTCCAGAACTCGGCGCTCCTCAGTTTCCACTGACTTTACTTCCAGCCCCTTAACTTCCTCCTCGCCCAGGACGGCCACAGGGATGTGCTTCCAGACAAACTCGATCTTTGGGTTCCCCATGGCCCGCTCCTGGAGGATCTTTGCGGCACGGAGCTTATCCCGCCTGTGCACCACCAGCACGCGCTCGCATAACTTGGCCAGGAAGAGCGCCTCCTGAATGGCGGCATTCCCGCCGCCCACAACAGCCACGGGCCGGCCGCGAAAGAAGGGTCCATCGCAGGTGGCGCAGTAGCTCACACCCCTGCCTGTCAGTTCGGGCTCTCCGGGAATTCGCAGTTGGTTGTAACGCGTTCCGGTTGCCAGAATCACAGCCGGCGCGCGATACACCTGCTGCCCCTGGATTGTGAACCCACCCTCCCGGGCCGTGAGCTTTGTGATTTCGTCGGTGGCGAACTTTGCCCCGAAGCGCTCGGCCTGACCTCGCATCCGCTCGGCGAGCTCGAAGCCGCTGACAGTCTCGCTGAGGCCGGGATAATTCTCAATCTCGTCGGTGAGGTTGATCTGCCCCCCGGGGATGCCTTTCTCGATGAGCAGGGTGTCAAGCCCGGCTCGGCAAGCGTAAATGCCCGCGCTGAGGCCCGCCGGGCCGGCCCCGATCACTGCAAGCTCTGCCTTTATGATTTCCATTGTGCTCCCTTCCGAATATGTTCTGCTGAGGCACCGGAAATACCCGTGCCCACCGTGATGAATCATGCTTGAGCTTAACCAAGATTGGAAAGAGCGTCAAGTCTATTTTATTCGCCACCTATGCGCAATTTATTCACCCCTCGCCATGACTTTCTACCATGCAGGAGAAAGGGAACAAAGATTTTTTTATTTGAAGGAGAATTGAGGGAAATTGAGGTGAATCGGGGTTTTTACTTTTTGTTTGCCTCTCCATGATAATAGGCTTGGTCACGGCCAGAGTCTCAGTCGTGGTGGCCTTCGATTATCGATGGTGAAGAAGGCTTTCGAGAAGTTGAAAAGCGAGGCGGATTTCCCATATCCCCGCAGCCCATAACCGGTGGGGGCGGCGGGAGTTTCCTGATGAAACACTCGGGATCAGGCTCTCTGAGCAACTTTGCCCATAAAATTCCAGGAGTATAATTTTGCAGCGGCGGCACGGTGAAAAAGGCTGATTCAGTATACGTCGATCATTCTTTACAGAAAGAGAAATAAAGAGCTCCTCACTTTCCCCCCGTACTCTCCAGGGTGAGGAAATTTGCCATAGAGAAAGCATTGGGAGGGATTTACCCTTCTGCCGCAATAGTGGAAAAATCGCAGATGTGCGGGAGTTGAAAGAGCGGATCGAAAGCATCGATCCGGGGTATTGCGGCCCATATCTCAGTTGCCCTATCGCCCAATAAAACCGGCTTGTCGGATTGCACGTAGCGGAAACCATGTCCGTTGAGACAAGAGAGGAAAAGCGAGCTGAAGATCCACGCAGCGCGAATATATGTAGGGCGCGTGGAGCCGCGCCACCGTGGACAAGGCGCTGTATGGATGGTGCGACATAATCCGCCGCTGCCAGGAGTCAGCCTGGAGGCTGCTGGCTGGCACATAGAGTGGCAATGGCTGAGTTGAAGGCTTATGAGCCATAGGGCGGGGTGTGCTTAGCATGAACAACTTAGCGCGTGTGTAAATTTTGAACTCGTATAATGTGCTCCTGTGCCTTCGGCCCACACCAAGCCCTCACAGGCTCGGGCATGGTGTGCTAACCCATCTGCCCCGGTGTGCTGAGTATATTGTTAAGCAAATGTATATATAGTAACAATAGATAACAACAACTATTTAGTCTCGTTGACATCTGGCTCCAAAAGAATTTATAATTTTAATAAGGATCTAAAAATGAAGATAATAGCTCCATTATTACCGGACACTAAGGTAGGGGCGGACACTCACGAATGGATTCCAGCCAGCTTTGACAATTTCTTAATAGAGTTGGAAAATGTTATTTCAACTTGCTCTGGAGACAATCCCCTCCCCATTTTCCGGGGTCAGGAAGAAAGCAAGTGGTTGTTAGACTCAACCTTCGCTCGAACTTGTAAAAAAATTCTTTTCGATCTTCCGCCACACATAAAAATAAACGATTATATAAGGCAATCTAGAGAATTCCACATGACTCTCCTAAATCTATTTCTTTTTAAGTTTGGAGTATTAGTACGGCCAGTCGAGGAATTGCAGATTCTTGAAAATGAAAAGGGAGTGGACGCTTGGTTCGAACTTATGAAGCAATATCAGTAATATCCCGAAGAAGATTACCCATATCTAAAAGGCACTTTCATTATGGACTGGTCGAAGTCAAAAGATGTTGGTCTTTTCTTTGCCAACCGCAATCGGAAACGTGATGGTGCTTTATGGATATGTGATACCGTAGCAACCGGAAAAACACTTCAAAAAATGAAAGTCGGAGAAATTCTAGACTTAATGGACAAAAAAGGAAATTCAGGTGAGCCTTTAGGTGTGCCGTTAATTTTTTATCCTGAAAAACAGATTCATCAGGAACGAGCAAAAAATCAAGAAGTAGTTTATCTGGCACAAATAGATTTAAGGTATGACTTGGCAGATATGTGGAAACATCAAGAATCTTGGATTGATGACGAACACATCTTTATTAAATTAGTTCTTCCTCATGGCACTCAAGATGATTGCAATAAATATTTGTTGGATAAAGGTATAACTGAAAGTTGGATCTTTCCAGAATAAGAAAGACAATGGGCGGCCCATACAATGTATGTTTGTGCTTCACGGCAGCAAGAGGCATTGCAGATTTCCTTCTCTGGATCGCAGTGGCGCCCTATGGTGCTGAGTAAATCCTTCTATCGCTTAGTTACCATGACGCGGAGTCTTCAGGGCTGCCCGCTAAGTCGCCCCCTTATGCTTCTTTCTTAAAAATGTATGTTCTTTTGCCTTTTTTTGATAGCCGAAACAGGCCTCTCTCTGTCAACTTTGCCAGTATTTCAGCCTCTTTCATGTGGTGATCCCTGAAAGATAAAACCGAATTCGGCTTTAGTACCCGATGCAATTCTTCCATTACGCTTTCCGGATTATGTAAATCATGATAGGTATCGTACAACAAGGCAAGATCTATATGGTCATTTTGCAGGCCGGTTACACAATCGGAACAAATTGTCTCTATATTTGTAAGCCCATTCTTTGAGGCGATATGTTGAACCTGATGAATGGCAAGAGGATTAATATCCAGAGCATAAACTCTTCCAGATTTTCCAGCTAATTCGGCGGCGGCAACGGTATAGCTTCCAGGGCCGCATCCATAATCAAGGACACGAAATCCCGGCTTGATGCCTGCTTCCTGTAATATCTTTTTGGGAGGCATGAATAAGTCACGGAATTTAAAGAAAAAAGACATTAATGTAAAGTGTAAGCTGCCCTTTGGTTTATCCATGAAATTCCCTCCATCTCAATCAAGATTCCCCCGAAAACCTGCGCCGTCACCCCTATTTGGGTATGGGAGCCGTGGTGATAGGTTGTTGTGTGAAATGAGTCGAAAGTACTTGTAATTTAGTTTGGCGTGCGGCACAGAAAGCATTGTCCGGGCTTTGCAGCGGCAGGAGGAGAAGGCGGTTTCAATCAGTGGAGGGCGGCGGCGCAGAGGCGTGATTTGTCATATCGATGCCGGGATTTATTATGTCTTCAGAGATCTTAGAACCTCACGGGCGTCCTGTTCCACCTTCTGGAGATCCTGGGCGTCGGGGCGGCCCCTGATGTCGCCCAGGGGCCCCAGAGTGCTTCGGTCCTCTTTGCCGTGGAACTCTCCAACTATGTACCACTCCCTTATCACATCGATGCCGATGTGCGCCAAAAACTGGCCCATGTACTTGCAGGCTGGGATGGCCTCGTCAATGCCAGTGTGCGGCCCCGAATAGGTGACAAACACGACTGCCTTTTTGCCCGGCCTTTTGGGCGCGCCGATACGAATGTCTCCCCGGCTTCGGTGGTGACCAATTTTATCTTTGATGAACTTAGCCACAGGCTCCGCGGGATGCCACTGGTAGACCGGAGCACCCAGGCACACCAGATCGTACCCGTACAGATCGACCCCCTGGGCTTTCTCGACACGTAGGGTTGTGACCTCCGCTCCCTCTGTCTGGAGTCCTTTGCGGATGGCAAAAGCCACTTTCTCGGTGTTTCCTGTGGCAGACCAGTACAGGATCAATGCTTTCAATTTTATTCCTTTCTTTATTTCATTCATGGGTGGGATGTTGTTTCTATAACGTGATATTGTAAAACTTTGCTTTGTTATTGATCAGTTCGACAAGTCTTGTATGTATGAGAACCGATCCTTCTCAGTCCGACAGCCTCAGGATTCTTGCGGCATTATCGTAGAGAATCTTCCGCTTGGTCTCCTCCTTTAATGGGAGGTCAAGGAATCCTTCCACGCCCTCCTTGAACTCGTAGAGAGGGTAATCGGTGCCGAAGACTACCCTGTCCTGGAGGATATTATCGAAAAACTTCAGCAATTCGGGATGTATGAAGCGGGGCTTGATTCCCGAGATTTCAACAACCACATTATCGTGCCGCCATGCCACGGCAACCATGGGAAGGACCCATGGCCAGCCCGCGTGGCTGGCGATAAGGGTCAGTTCCGGGAAATGGCAGGCAACTTCGTCCAGATGAGTGGGGTTGCCGTAATCCATGATCGTGGCCGGATCAAAATTGACAGAGGTGTGGAGCGTGGCTGGGATTCCCAGCTCGCATGCTTTGGTGTAGAGGGGGTAGTATCGCTTGTCATTGGCATACAGCCGGTGGAAGAATGGGCCTATGTTGATTCCCCTGAGGCCCAGATTCACTACCGCGTCTTCCAGCTCCCGAACGGCCTCCATCCCTTTGTGCGGATCCGCGCCGGCAAAACCGATAAACATTTCAGGATATTCGTTCACAATGCGGGCAATGATCTCATTGGGGAGCTTCCGGCCGTGGGTGGTTTCGATGTCAGCAGCGTTGATCACAGCTTTGACGATGCCAGCCTGCCTCATCATTTCTACCTGCTCATCCAGGGGGATGGGAGTAACGCGTCCGTGCATCCGGTACATTTCAACGTATTTCTTGTGGGCCGGCAGAATTGTGTCTGGAGCCCAGGATCCCAGGCATTCCTTGGTCCTTGGGACTACTCGAAAATCGATGACTCTGGGTTTCTCCATTTCTGGATTCCTTTCATAAAATCGTGGCGCGGGAATCTTGCTCGTGGTAAATCATGCTCGGGGCTGCCATGCTGCATTTTATAGCGCCGGCGTCTCGGTAAAGAGATTAATGATCCGTTTATTGAGAGCTCGCTCACCCGGGGGCAGGAGCCTCGCGCTGACTCAGAACCTTATGCCATAGATAAACCGCAGCCACTGTCAGGACACCGAGCAGATCGGACCAGACCCCCGGTATAATCAGGATCAATCCCACAATAACGAGAAGCACACGAAAGATATTATTCAGAGGCCTCCGGAAATACCCCACCGTGCCCGCCGAAAAAAGGACTGCGCAGAGAGAGCAGACGACGACGGTCTCGATAATGTGCGCCTTTGACCCGATGAAAAGAATTGACGGACGATAGATGAAAAAGAACGGAACCACATATATCATGATTGCCATCCGGATGGCAATCATGGCGATGGTCAGCCAGTTGGCTCCTGCGATGCCTGCCGCTGTATAGGCGGCCGTGCAAACGGGAGGGGTAAGCGCCGAAATAATGGCGAAGTAAAAGATGAACATATGGGCCGGAAGGGGATCAAGCCCAAGCATTGAGAGTGCCGGTCCCACCACAGAGGCGGCCAGCAGATAGGCCGCGGTGGTGGGTATCCCCATGCCCAGAATCAGGGCCACCCCACCAGCCAAAATCAGGGCCAGAAAGAGGGACCCGGCGCTGGCCCCGATGATGAACTCCGAGAGCTTGATGCCCAGGCCCGTAAGGGATATCATCGAGATGACAACCTGGGCGCAAGCAATAAGCGAGGCCACAGTGAGCATGGATCTACCGGCCTCCTCCAGGCTATGAAGCATAGCCCTGAGCCTTTTTATGATTGCATGCCACCGAAGATCGTTTAGGACCATAAAAAGTATAAAATTAATAGCTAAGCTGTAAAAAGCCGCTTTGGTTGGCGTGTATCCCCTGAAAAGGAAGTAAAGAAGGACTCCCAGTGTCAGCAAAAGGGGCCCGGTGTTTTTCACAGTGAGAACCTTTCGCCAGGGAGGAATCATTTCTTTGGGGAGGGGCTGTATATTTTGCTTGCGCGCTTCGAAGTCGATGGCAAACCAGATGCTCAGATAGAAGAGAAAAGCCGGAAGCGCGGCCGCCAGGGCGATGCGCAGGTAGGGCAGGTTGATAAGCTCCGCCATGATGAAAGCGCCCGCGCCCATGATGGGAGGTGTGATCTGCCCACCGGAAGAGGCTACGGCTTCCACGGCTCCGGCAAATGCAGGCCGGTAGCCCAGCTTTTTCATCATGGGGATGGTAAAGTGGCCTGTGGTAGCTACATTGGCGATGGCGCTGCCCGAAATCATGCCGAACATACCGCTGGATACAGTGGCCACCTTGGCCGCCCCGCCGTATGATCTTCCGGCGAATAACATGGAATATTGCATGAAGCTGTCGCCGGCCCCTGTGGAAAGAATGACCGCTCCGAAAATCACGAAGGCCGCCACCAGGGTGGCCGAAATCCCCGTAACAATGCCCCAGATCCCTTCCGGCCCCAGGTAAAGATACTCGATGATGAAAGCGTAGCTGAAGCCCGGGTGGGCCCATTTCCCTGGAAGATACTGACCCCATAGCCCATAGGCAATGGTGGCCAGGGCCAGAAGGGGCAAAAAGGGGCCGGTGTTGCGCCGACCGGTCTCAAGAACCAGCAGCGTTAACACCCCACCCAGGACAAGCTCAAAGGGGGTGCCGGCAATTCCTATGCCCTCAATGAGCCGGGGATATTCGATAACAATATAAGCGCATCCCAGCAAACTCAGCGCGGCGAAAATGATGCTTACCAAAGAGGGACGACCCTTGGGCCCGCGCCTTTTGAAGGTGGGAACGAGCAGAAAGGTCAGAACGAGTCCGAAGCATACATGTACGCTTCGTTGAATCATGTCGGGCAACCGTTCGTAGCCGGCTGTGTATAGCTGGAAGGAGGAGAAACCTACCAGGATGGCCCACACGATCCATGAAAAAAAGCCTCTGTGGGCTTTCTCCTCTGGTTTTTCTTTCTTTTCACTCGCTGTTTGATTTTCGGAACCCATGTAATTTCCCCATCAGGTCAGAAAATTACTTTTTGCCGTGCATTCGAGAAATGATAGTGTTCAAGGATAATTAAAAATTGTATCTTATATAACAATCTAATGATTGCGGCCATAATTATTTAGTCTTTTAATAGATTAAAAGGGCGGGGGAACCCCTCAGGGTCATCCCCCGCTCAAATTTGTGGGATGCTACTATAATCCTGTTACTTCTTCATTTCAGGAGGGATCTGCTCTGGTTTCAGCTTATACCCCAACTCCTTCAAGTAGCGTGCCGCGCCCGCATGAATGGGGAAGTTGGCGTACTTCACAAAATTTTCCGCCATGTTGAATTCTTTCTCGCCAGGAAAAGCTGCGGCCACGTACTTCCATCCTTCCTGCAAGGCTTTCACGAAGTGGTAGGTCTGCTCATCAGTCATGGTATCCACGTAACACATGCCACCGATGACCTGGACCGGCGTGGTGTAAGCTGGAATTCCCGGAATCTCATTGTCCTTGAAGCTGATAAACAGGATGAAGGGGAACTTTTCCTTGACTTTCTTGACATATTCCTCGGGCCAGTCAAGGATACGGATCTTGGTCAACGCCATGATCTCCTTGGTGGTGGCGTCTAGGTCCCTGGCCCCGCCGCTGGCCTTAACATATCCTGTTATTCGATTGTCTTTGACCGCTGCCACGGCGTCGGAGAGGCTGGCCCGGTAAAAATTGGGCTTGACGCCAACCGTTTCCAGAAGCTGGCCAACCAGCTGTTCCGTTGCCGAGCCGCGCATCCCTCCGTTGAACTTCCTTCCTTTAAGCTCTTTCAGTGTCTTTATCCCGCTGTCCTCACGGACGATATAATTCATGGCGTTAACGGAATGTATCCACAGAAGGCGCAGTTTTGGCCGGGGACTTTTCTTATATTTCCCCAGGCCGTGGTATGCCTGATAAAATGTGGCAAAGGTGCCGATTCCCAGTTGTACCTGACCCCTATTAAGCCGCTCAAGGTTGTCCACAGCCCCGCCGGTGGAGACAACGGTGATGTCCATATATTTCCCGGCTAATTCGTTAACAGCCTTGGCCACGGCAACTGAGTAAACATAGTGGCTGGATGCGGTTCCGGTTGTGCCCATCAGAAGTTTGGCAGGCTGTTGGGCATTGGCTGCATTCGTCCAACAGGTAAAAACAAGAAAAGTCAATACGATAAGCAATGTTCTTTTTTTCATTGGAAACTTCCCTCCCTTTCATAAAGTTTTTTCCATATTAATTCTAACCTTGCACTCATTTCTTTGATTGAATTATTATATCACCCCCTTCTCACCATAGAGTGAAAATGCAACCAGGAACTGCTAGTGTCTGCATCAACGCTCCTTACTGATGAATTTTAGATCCACGGTATCCTCCCCCGTAGGTTGTCCATAAATCTGCCTCAGCTTGTTCTTGTCCACTTTACCATAAGGGTTCTTGGGGAGTTCTTCAACGAAGTAAATTTTACGTGGTTTTTTGAATCCAGCCAAATTCTTTGTGCAGTTTTCCAGGATCTCCTCCTCGGTCAGGTTCTTCCCATTTTCGGGGGCTATGATGGCCGTCACCACCTCGCCCCATTTGGTATCCGGGGTGCCGATAATCGCTGATTCCTTGACACCAGGATAAGAATCGATGACAAGTTCAACTTCCTTGGGATAGACGTTGAAGCCCCCGCTGATGATCATGTCCTTTGTACGGCCGATGATGTACAGATAGCCGTCCTCATCCATGCGTCCCAGGTCCCCCGAAAAGACCCAGCCGTCGCGAAAGACAGCCGCTGATTCATCAGGCTTCCCCCAGTATTCCCATCCGGCCTGATCTGAGCGGAGCACAATCTCGCCCACTTCCCCCCTGGGGACAGGATTCCCATCAGGGTCTACCAGCCATATCTCGGTACCCAGAGCTCGTCGGCCCGCTGAAGATAAGCGCTTTATTTGCTCTGGTGTGCCCTCCTGGACGTGCTCCCACGGGTGAAGTGTGGAAAGGGGCTGGTGTGCCTCGGTGAGACCGTAATTCTGCCTGAAAATGGGGCCGAATATGGAAATTGCTTTCCGCAGCTGGCCCACCGGGATAGGGGATAAGCCGTAAAAAATACGCCTAAGACTGCTGTAATCGTAATTGCGAATCTCAGGGTCCTGCATCATCATGACTATCATGGTGGGGGCAAGAAGCACAACAGTGATCCGCTCCTGCTCGATGGTTTCAAGCACACGCCGGGCGTCGAACCGGGGGTGGATGATTAGCCTGGCCCCTTTAAGGTAGAATGGCAGCATGTGGAGCCCGGCCCCGTGCGTCATGGGAGCCATGGTCAGGAGGGTGTCGTTGCAGTCGAAATAAGCGTCGAAGTTCATGAACATGTTTTTGAAGCCTTCAATACGCAGCCGATAGCTCATTGATACACCTCGCTGGCGGCCCGTGGTGCCCGAGGTGTACATGATGCGGGCCAATCGGGTATCATCCATCTCCACATAAGGCTCGTCTTCAGGAGAATTGGCAAGGAGCTCATCGTAATCGATGAATTCGTGAGGCTCCGGGCTGCTGTGGCAAATAAAGAACTCCACCCTTGGAATCTCCTTGCGAATGGCGCGAATCTGGTCGAGAAAATGGCCGCTGAAAATCAGAGCCCGCGCCTTTGAATCGTTAATGACATAAATATTCTCGGGGAGAGCGTTCCGCACATTCAGAGGAGCCTCTGTATAGCCCATCTTCCACTTCGCGGCAAAGCTCTCGAAAGCCTGGTTACAGTTGGGATGAAGAGACGCGATAATGTCTCCCACTTGCAAACCCAGTCGTTGCAGCCCATTGGCAAGACGGTTGACCCGGTTATTGGTCTCCTTATATGTAAAAGTCTGCTCTTCGAAAATAATACAAGGCCGATCCGGATAGCGCTCCACAGGCCATGTTAAATAGGCGCCTGGTATCAATCTCATCAAGAACCTCCACTCTCAGCATTAATGGGGAATATTTAGTGATAAAAATACCTGCCCGTGAATCTTAAGGCTTCCTTAAATCCTTCTTATTTCACTGGGTAGGTGACTATAATTATTCTTTTGATCTTTCAGCATCCAAGAAAAACAGCTCCATGAAAGTTGTTGTTGATAGATAGGGTTAAGAGTCATGAAAGATATTTTTTTGAGTAGAAATTATTTTATTTGATATAATGAAAACAAAAACAACTTGACAATTATTTGTTTCATATCGATAATAAAATAACAATGACAATATTTTTTTGTCAAACAAAAAATTAATCACCAGAAGCGCATAACACATCGTCATATTATTCCTGGGGCAAAACTCAGGGATTTAAAAATGCCTCAGGAATACAGAGTAAGCCAAATCCTCATCTGGAATAATTCCTAAGACGTGGAACAGTTTTATTCTATAACTTCATTTCACGGATGAAATCAAAGCCAAGGTTTGGTTGAGAAGATGCGTTTTATGCTTTGTGGGCAGAGGCTCTGGATGCTACTGACATTATGTTGTAAATGATAGGATGATTGGAAACGCAATCTCAAGCGAAAAGGCATCAATATAATCTCTAACACTGACAGGAGGAATGTAATGGATATGACAAATGCTCTGGGTATTGAAAACACCAGGTACGAGAAAAAAGGCAAGATCGCTTATGTGGCTCTTAACCGACCGGAGAAGTACAATGCGTACACAAACGATATGATCTACGAGTTAAGCAAGATCTGGGACGATTATAATAAAGATGATAACCTCTGGGTTGCAATTTTCTATGGCGAGGGAAAACATTTCTGCACAGGGCATGACCTGCGCCAGCCGGAACCGCTATACACAGAGCCCCCCTCAATCCATTACGGCAACTTCAAAGTTTATAAACCCATCATCGCCGCTGTCGGGGGTTATGCCATGGGTGGTGGGTGCTCGATGGTTCTGGCCTGCGACGTGCGGATCCTGGCGGATGACGCAAAGATCGGATATCCCCAGGCCAAAGGCGGGATTATTACCTATGGGGGCCCCCAGCGATTACCCCGGATGATCCCCGGGATGGCCAGGTGGTATCTGTACACGGGTGAGCTGATACCGGCTGAAGAAGCTTATCGACTGGGCATGTGCGTGAAAGTGGTGCCGCGGGATAAGCTTATGGACGAGGCCAAACTTCTCGCGGAAAAGATATGTGAATCCTCGCCACACTCCGTTAAAGCTATAAAGGAATCTGCTGACCGTGGAAGCCTGGTATCCTTCAACGAGGCCATGATCATTTCGAAAGAGGTCGGATCAAAGTTTGAGGAGACTGAAGAATTTAAGGAGGCCATGAAAGCTTTTGCAGAGAAAAAGGAACCCCCACACCGGCGGAAATAGAAGCCATCTGTTGAAATCATAGCGCTTACAGGCTTCAGCGGGAAACCAAATGGGCCGATCGCTTTCTGAAGTGGAGAAAGGATCGGCCCTTTTGTATTATCCTCAGCCATGATAAGATAGTGAATCCGGCAGCGAGAATTAATTTCCGCGAAAGCCTCATAATAGTGATTTTTTAAGTTTTAAAAAAATTCTTTTGCCAGATTTCATATTTGAGCCTCAATTTAAGGCCACTTTGAAAATTAATTTTTCAACTATTGAAAATGGGTCAAAAGCTATGAAAAGGAAGTATTGCTGAGTCAAATGTTTATTTTTGGTTTTTTTCGGAGTCTAATTTTTTTATTGACACCCTTTTGATAATAAAATAGTATTTTACATACTTTCTATCGATAAATACAAGGGATATGTTCCATTGTCAGCCATGAAAGCTGATTCGTAAGACATAAAAAAAAGGAGGCAAGATGATGAAAATTAAAAGGATTTATAGATTATCGCTTGTTGCCGTGGCAGCTACGCTGGCACTTTTCTTTGTAATGCAAGCAGCCTTGTATGCAGTGGAGAAGCCTAAAGATTTTCCAACAAGGCCGATAACGATAATTGTTCCCTATGGAGCAGGAGGTGGTTCCGATCAGCTGACCCGTGCCTTCGCAGTGCCTTTTGAGAAGCTTGTAGGTGTGCCCATCACTGTGGTAAACAAGCCGGGTGGTGGCGGAGTGGCAGGACTATCCGACTTCTTCGCGGCTCCTCCTGATGGTTATACACTGGTAGAGCATATTGACGATGCACCCACACTTTACGCGGCCGGGAGAATCAAAGAGAATCCATCAGAGGATTGGTTCCCACTCGCTATTTGTCAAATTACCTTCAACCAGCTATATGTCAGGCCAGAAGACAAGAGATTTGCAACCTGGGACGATTTCCTGAAGTACGCCAAAAAACATCCAGAGAAGATCTCGATTGCGAATGTGGCACACAAGGGTTCCATGGAGCGGATTGTCATGAATCAGCTTATGGAAGCGCTGGGATTTAAGGTCACCCAGATTAGTTTCGATAAACCAACAGAAAGGTATGGCGCATTAGTCGGCGGGCATGTGGATGCGTTATTCGAGCAGCCAGGGGATGTTCGACGTTATATCGAAGCGAACAAAATGAAGTCGATCCTTACAATGCTGAATGAGCGCCCCAGTGCTTTTCCAGATGCACCCTGCTATAAAGATATCGGGGTTGACTTAAAACCTCTGTATCGCTTCCGAGGTTTCTTCATCCGAAAAGGCGCGTCAGAGGATCGGGTAAAGTGGCTTGAAGAAGTCTGTCGAAAAGCATTCAATTCCGAAAGTTTCCAGAAATTTAACCGTAGCAAATATATGCACCTCATCGATAGCTACCGGGATGTAGAAGGGGGCAAAAAGCTCGTTCGAGACACAATAGAAACATACAAGGCTATGTACAAAAAGCTGGGGATAATCAAGTAATTAGAGTCTCAACACAATCCAGGGCCTTTTAAAAGGTCCTGGATTCCACAATGAGTAATAATTCATGCCAAAGCTTCGGGAATTAAGGGGTTCAATCCTCGAGACCGTCTTGTGGTTTGTACTGGCCATAATAGCCTTTGCCCTGACATATCAATTTAACGAGCCTTTGCCCCAATATCGCTTCGGGGCAACAGCATGGCCTCGTACTCTAATCTTTCTTCTTGCCATCTTTGCCCTTTTTGAACTTTTCTCAAAATATCGCAAGATTATTAATAAAGATGCTCAGGTTCAAGGAAAGAAGAATAAAGGCATTATTTTCGATATCATAAATTCCGATCTTCTGACCAACATTAAGCGGTTGGCTACCTTTTTTCTTCCTATACTTTATTTGCTCCTGATGCCTCGCTTGGGTTATTATGCGATCACTCCATTCTTCCTTGCAGGATACATGTATTTGCTTGGGGAGCGGAGATCATTCAATCTGGTGGTGACCACATTTTTCATCTACCTGTGCACTCTGGCTATATTTACGAAGTTGCTTTTTGTATCCCTGCCAGTAGGGAATTGGTCCGGGTTTTACGAAGTAAACAGTCTCTTGCTCTCGCTGATAAAAGGTCTATAATACAGGCCCTCTGCTAGCTTATTAAGGTCTTTCCATGTCCGATTTTTTACTGGGTCTTACACATCTGGCCACTGACCCTCTGGCCATTCTCCTTTTTGTCGCAGCTCTTCTGATGGGGTTGTTCTTTGCAGCGCTCCCAGGAATCAACATGCTGACCTTGGGCGCTATCATCCTGCCTTTCACCGCATACCTCACCCCGACCCATGCTATTATGATCTACGGGGTCATCTATGTCTCCGGCACTTACGGAGGGGCGGTGATGGCAATCCTCTTCAACATTCCTGGATCTGCAGAGAATGCCCCGACCGCATTCGACGGTTATCCCATGACTCAACAGGGAAAGTCGGGCAAGGCCATCGGAGCAGCCGTGACCTCATCGTCTCTTGGAGGCACCATATCGGCCATCGTGATGATGGTGGCAGCACCTTCTGTGGCCCGATGGGCCGTACACGCTTTCGGTCCACAGGAGATGTTCTCTCTTATCTTCTTTGGTCTGGCGGTGGCAGCTTCCGTGGGAGGAAGTTCCCCCTGGAAAGGATGGATTTCCGTTATCCTGGGACTTATAATCGCAACGGTGGGCACCGATCCGGCAGGGGGCATTCCCCGCTTCACCTTCGGGACCTATTACCTGCAAGCTAGCATTCACTTCATACCGCTCATCCTTGGATTCTTTGCAATCTCCGAGGTCTTTATCCAGGGGGAGAGGATGGTCACCAAGGCATACAAAGCCCCTAAGGTTGGAGTGGAATTTCCCTCATTGAAAGAGCTCTTTGATCTTAAGTTTGCAATATTTCGATCTTGGCTTCTGGGCTTTTTTGCTGGCGTTTTGCCTGGAATTGGGGCAACACTTGCCGCCTTTCTCAGCTATAATGAGGCGGTTCGATGGTCCAAGCACCCCGAGCGCTTCGGGAAGGGAGAACTGGAGGGGGTGGTAGCCTCAGAGACGGCCAATAACTCCGCCTGTGGTGGTGCGATGATCCCGTTGCTTGCACTTGGACTTCCGGGAGGGGCTGTAACTGCAATGATGATGAGCGTTTTTATGATCCATGGAATGGAACCCGGACCCCTCATCATGGTGCGCGCCAAGGAACTTGTTTGGGTTGTGTTTGTGGCCATGTTTCTTGCCAACCTGTGTATATTTTTCCTCGGTTACATCGAGACAAAGACCATCGTGAACCTTCTGCGTATACCGTTCAGAATCTTGGCACCGGCTATCCTGCTCCTTGCTACCATCGGAGCCTTTGCACTGCGAAATTTCCTTTTGGACGTCTGGGTGATGTTTGCTGCTGGGATTGCGGGCTACTTCCTTCGTCGTTCTGGATATGCCATACCAGGGATAGTCCTGGGCGTTATTCTTGGACAGATCGGAGAATCCGCGTTCGTGAAAACAATGCAGCTATTCCACTATAACCCCATGGGCTTCTTTGAAAGACCCGTTGCAGCATGCCTTCTTCTGGCTGGAATCGCAAGCATCGTATATAACATCATGAAGCCAAAGGGTGTCGCTCAACAGACTTTTTGACCCCAAGCTCTCAAGTTGATTTTTGTTTTTCTTCCTGTAAAATTTCAAATCATTAACGCTCCCTATAGATTTTCAGGATTGCTCTGGTGATATCAAGGAAGTCTCCTCTGATGCCAAGAGGATCAATGCGCTGACTTACCGAAGCCCGAGGCGGCCCGGATGTATCCTATGGATGGCCTTCTCCGCGCCTGCTGGCGATTACCCCATCCCGCATAGGCTAACGCATATCCCCCAGTTGGTACTGAAGGATAGCCAGAAAGCAGAGTGCAGCGGTTTCTGTCCGCAATATCCTCCGACCCAGCCCCGCTGGGATGAACCCCGCTGCCTGACATGCTTTGACTTCCTGCTCAGCCAGCCCCCCCTCCGGCCCCACCAGCACGAAGAAGCGGCGGGGGGGAGGAGAGCCCTCGAAAACCCTCTCCCATGCAGCGGGCGCTCCCTCCCACAAGACTATCTTGCGGTCCTCTTCGCCTGCTGCACGGATAGCCTCCGCCAGTGGAAGTATTTCGTGTATCCGGGGGACGCTGGTGCGACCGCATTGTTTGCAGGCCTCCATGGCGATGCGCCGCCACCGTGCCAGCCGACCCTGGGCGCGGGCCGGATTGGTCCGGGGGACCGAGCGCGAAGACGTGAATGGGTGGATCGAGGCGACCCCCAATTCGGTGGCTTTCTGTATCACAAAGTCCATCTTGCTGCTCCGGGGGAGACCCTGGGCCAGGGCGATTTCGAGGCAAATATCTTTTTTTGCGACGCGCACCTTTTCGAGGATTTCCACCTCTACCGCCTTTTGCCCCGCCTTCCGGATCACAGAGCTGTATTCATCTCCCCGTGGTGTCACAAGTGTAAGTGAGTCCCCGGGGCCGAGGCGGAGCACATTGCGAATGTGGTGCACGTCCGCGCCCGTCAGGATAAGACGATCAGTAAGAAGCGATTCAGATGGGATAAAAAACCGAGGCATGGGAATTTCACAGTTAATGAGGTTGCGCCAAACGCTGCCAGACAACCATGTGCCATTCCTCAAGGGATTCTTCTTTGACCAGGCTCACCGGCTCACCGGCGTAGCATTCCATGATCTCCGGGAGATCACGGGTTAAAAACCCGGAGGCCACCAGATACCCCTCCGGAGCAAGGGCCTTTAGCAGAAACCTGTGCTTTTCCTTCAGGAGCTTAAGAGAGAGGTTGGCGAGAACCAGGTCGTACATGCCGCAAACCTCATCCACGGAGCGGCGCTGGAGAAGGATACGGCCCATAAGCTCGTTGCGAGCAAGGTTCTCTCTTGCAGCGGCCACGGCTGAGGGGTCGATGTCGATGCCCACCACCTCGCCGGCCCCCAGCCTGGCGGCAGCTATGGCAAGGATGCCCGATCCCGTGCCCACATCCAGCACGCGCGCAGGTCCTGGATGTTGCCATCTCTGGAGGATTTCATCCAATGTGCAAAGTACCAGCCGGGTGGTTGCATGAATGCCCGTGCCGAACGCCATGCCGGGATCGATGATCAGTGGAAGCTTTCCGCATTTGTCAGCGTTCTCCTCCCATGGAGGGTAAACAAGCAATCGGGGGCTGACCACCGTTGGACGAAAGTGCTGCTTCCAGTTCTCGGCCCAATCCTCTTCACTAACAGGCCTTATCTGGATATCTCCTGCGGGCATTGTAGGAAACAATTCTCCCAGAGCCAGTACGTACCGATCCAGCATAGGACGGGCCGCCTGCCATTCCCGCCGGCGAAAATGGGCGATAAGGCGCTGTTCGCCCCCTTTGGTATCCTCTGTGACGATCCCCGTTGAGCCCAGCTCCAGCAAGCGGTTGGCCAGTGCGTCGGACAAATCTTCATGGACCCGGATGGTTATCGCCACCCAGCCCTCATCACTCATCGCGCTCCTGCCGATGCGTAATTTGCGTGGCACTGGAGATAGTCCTCAAGGTCGAAATCGCGAAGCATTTGAGCGGCCAATTCTGGTGGTGTATGATTGATATAAAATCCAGATCCCCATTCGAACCCTGCAACATGGGTAAGCTTTGGGAAGATCTCCAGATGCCAGTGGTAGTATTCCCTGGCTTCATCACCAACTGGCGCGTTGTGCAAAATAAAATTATAGTCCGGATTGTCCAGGAGCCCTTCCAGCCGCTGCATGACCTCCTGGAACAGGCTGGTTAATTCCCCTAAGCCTTGGCCCTGCAGGTTTTCAAAGTGGTGGAAGTGTCTCCGGGGGATAATCCACACCTCGAACGGAAAGCGAGAAGCAAAGGGAGCAAGGGCTAAAAAGGATTCATTGTAGCAAACCACTCGCTCTTGTTGACTGACCACCATTTCCTGGCGGATGATGTCGCAAAAAATGCAGCGCTCCTTGTAATTGAAGTGAGAGCTAGCGCCATGCATTTCTTCCATGACACGTTTGGGCACGATGGGGAGGGCAATGAGCTGCGAATGGCTGTGTTCAAGGGATGCGCCTGCACTTTCCCCGTGGTTTTTAAAAATCATGAAATATCGAAATCGAATATCTCTTTTAAGGTCAAGTATCCGTTGCTGAAAAGCCCAAAAAATATTTTCGATGGCCATGGAGGTCATTGATGTATACGTTTGGTTGTGATCAGGTGTCTCGATGATAACTTCATGTGCGCCTATGCCGCTTATCCGGTCATACATCCCCTCGCCTTCGCGCACCAGTTCTCCCTCTACCACCAGGGCAGGATACCGATTGGGCACTACCCGGAGAGACCATGCAGCGGATTTGTGCTCAGTGTCGGTTGAATGTATGACAAGAAGTTCCGGTGGCGTCTTGCTCTCATTGCCGGGACAAAAAGGGCAGAAGCCTCCAAGAAATTTTTTCTTCTCCTCGGGAAAGTCTATGGGACGCTTTTCCCTTTCAGGAGAAATGATGACCCAACGACTCAAAATGGGATCTTTTCGAAGCTCAGGCATACTCTTCTCCTTCAGTCCCTAGCATTTATTTTATAAGAAAATTCATCTAGCTCATTGGAGCTGAGAGCATTTTATTGTTTTACGGGTGAAGCTTCTTTTTGGCCACGAGTTCCGAAGATCGGGATGCTAAAGCAGGCCAACTCCATAAATAAGTATCGAGAGCAAATTTCTAACATACTAGGGAGGGGAAGTCAATCTTGAATCGACCAATCACGTCCTATTTCTTTTAAACAATAGCAGAAAAAGACTTGCGATCCGGATTTTTGAATAGGTATAGTAAATTATATTTTTCCTTCAAATTACTCAGAATGATTGTCATTAAGGTTATTTGCTCTGCTGTGGAAAGTCATTTCACACAAATATCCCATAATTAGAGCCTAACAATTTAACCTGGGGATTGCATTATGGTTATTGATGAGAACAAATGTCTCGGTTGCGGTCAATGTTTGGCATACTGCGCAGTGGGGGATGCTATTGCCTTCACCCGGAGGTACGACGGCGCGGTTGTCTGTCAGGTGGATCAGGAGCACTGCCTGGAATGCGGTAACTGCCTGAGGGTTGTGAAGTGTCCCGGTGATGCCATGGGCGACTCGGAGTCGATTCACACCTATCCCCGCTCCATCACAAAATACTTCAGCGATCCCCGGTGGACTCACCCGGCCACACAAGTTCCTGGGCGGGGAACCGAAGAGGTCAAGACCAACGATGTCACCGGCCGGGTTCGGAGAGGACAGGTTGGAGTGGCTTTGGAATTCGGTCGTCCAGGCTTGGGAGCGCGGCTTTCCGATGTAGAAAAGATCACCATTCCACTGGCTCGCCTGGGTGTCCAATTCGAGGAGAACAACCCTCTCACGGGCCTCATGGATCCGGAGACAGGACACTTAGACCCGCAGGTCCTTTCCACACAGGTGCTTTCAGGCATCCTGGAGATAATGGTCCCCATTGAAAAATTGGATGTGGTGCTGGCCATTATCCGGGAACTCACCAGCCAGCTCGACACCGTTTACTCGCTGGATGTAATTTGCCGCATGGATCCCGATGGAACCATACCTGTATTGAAGACGCTGGACCGAAGTGGTATCGCATACCGCCCCAATGCTAAAGTTAATGTAGGGCTTGGTCGGCCCTTGTTCCGGGAGGATTCCCCATGACACATTCACTCCATCGCACTGGCAGTAAAGAGTCACTTAAGGGGGATTTGGTTTTCCTCTCCCAGCCCGCCATGGGGATCAATAGCGACGGCGCGGCGGAGAAGATGCGGCAAATCACCGATATACTCTTTGAGGTGGGGCCGGCGAACATAGGATCATACGAGGCCGGCAATGTTTTCACTGGAATCACCGCGGAGGACATTAAGAAGCGTTGCAAGGATAACTCCCGGGTTCGCTGTGCCTTCGATAATAAAGAAAAGCTCAAAGAGGTCCTTCGCATCCTAAAAGAGGAAGATCTGGGGATCTGCATTACTCTGAGCGGGCTGTTTGATGAAATTCGCGAGATTGCCGAGGAAGTGGGGCTTGAACCGCATTCCATTAACCTCTCTTGCGGTGTTCACGGTCACACCGAGCGCCTTCCTGAGCCAGATATCATGGAAATCACCACGATGTGCGGGCATGCAATGATAGGAGCCTCCTTGGTGAGAAAAATGATCCTGGATGTAAAGCAGGGACGCCGAACCCTTGATGACGCTGTGGCAGAACTGGCGCAGCCGTGCGTATGCGGGATATTCAATCCAACCCGCGCACGACGTTTGTTACAAAAACTCGTAAAGCTATGGACAATAGACGGGGATTAACGGGCGCAACAGCAATATTCTTACGTCTGTGCATCCATCCTGCATGGCCCGCTTTGCGTGGCAGCGGACGCCCTTTTGTCAGGCCAAAACGAGGGTGGCTTAAATTCCAGGCAACACCAAACCCTCATAAATAGGACTTTCCCAGGAGACGAGACCGTGGAATGTCAGATCAGGTCTTTAAGTCTCTGAATACGAGAAGGATGGCGCAGCTTTCGAATGGCATTGGACTCAATCTGCCGTGCCCGCTCTCGGGAGACCTGTAAACAACGACCGATCTCTTCCAGAGTATGTTCTCTTGGCTCTCCAATCCCGTAGCGCAGCCGAATAACCATCGCCTCCCTCGGTGAAAGGGTACAGAGAATTTCTTCCACCCGATGCGATAGGTTTGATTGCAAGATTCCTTCAAAAGGCGAGACAGCGGTGGAATCCTGAACGAGATCGCGCAGTGGACTGTCACCTTCCCCCACGGGAATATCAAGCGATACAGCGTCTTTGGCCACTTGCATGGCCTTGCGAATGGTTTCCACCGGCTTATCGAGCTTCTCGGCCATCTCAGCCGGATGAGGACGCCGGCCTTTCTCCTGGATAAATTTGCTCGACTCGGCCCAAATGCGGCCGATGGACTCCTGGATATAGGAGGGGATGCGTATGGTTCGGGCTTGATCGGAGAGAGCCCTGCGGATGCTCTGACGTATCCACCAGACGGAATAGGTGCTGAAGCGGTGGCCCTTGGTATGGTCAAACTTTTCCACTGCGCGCATCAAACCGATGCTGCCTTCCTGAACCAGGTCGCCGAACGGCAGTCCCAGTCCCACGTAAGAGCGAGCGATATAAAGCACCAGCCTCAGGTTTGAGCGAACAATTTCTTCTTTAACTTCCCGCAGTTGATTGCTGTATGAGATAATCCTCTGGGCCAGATCATCCAGGGACTTCATCGATAGCTCTTTTTCGGCACGATCCTCGCAAAACTTATCCTTTAAAGAGTTGGATCTGCTGGTATTGGGCTTCAGTCTGATATCCGACTCCAAAGCTCCCGGTCTCTTTCGACGCTGGGCACCGTGAATTTTGGGTCGATTGAGATGCTGTCCAATCTGCTGCGCCAGTTCGTCTAGCTTTTGCTCCAGATGATTCTGCAGCGTGAAAAGCCGCACTTCTTCTTCCCGGGAAAGCGGCATATGCCTCCCCATCCGGATGATGGGCGCGGTGGTATCAAAATTTTCGTCCTCGCCCTGTTCATGCTCATTGTGAAAAGGCTCAGACTCTTCCTCCACACCGCAAAAATCCTCCTCTGATTCTAACTCATCCGGAAGGGGATCGAGCAAAGTGAGCTCATTATCCTCACATTCGTATGTAGCGAATACTTCCATGTCCTTTCTGACTTTCCTTTCTTCATCGGGGTTCTCTTGAGAAGGCAATATCCATTTGTTTTCTATTTTCATTGCAAATTTCGTTTTAAATGCCTGCATATCTTTGCTTTTTCTCTTGGAATATATCCTTGAAATATTAATCCATTAAAGCCTGAATGGCGGGAAACGCCTCCGTGGTTCCGTTAATTCAGTCATGGAAATAAATTTTCATTTGTAAGGAGACCACTGCTTCCATGAATCCATCCGAGTGATTAAAGAATATAAGCATCCTACTGGTTTTATTAAAGATAACATAACCCTTTCAGATTAACTGAAAGGGTTTCCATGGTGAGAAAATGGCGGCATTCGTAATACAATTAATTCTTCAATTGCCGCATTAAATTTAATTAAAGACGTATTATAACAAAAAAGCAGTAAAATTCAATAAATATTTTATTAAAAATTAAATACTGTATTCGACTTTGTCAAGGAGGTCTTTCTTATATTATTGATAAGCAAAATTCATGCCTTTTTTGTTCTTTAATACTGTGTATATTTTAAACAAATTGCAATTAAAAAAGTTTCGTTTCCAGGCTTGCTTTATAATCTGCTATCGTTTCCAGTTTAACATTCGAAATTTATTATCGACTGGAATGGTGTTTCATTAAATCACTTTTTAACATTTACCAGATCACAATTTTTGTCAATATTTGCAAAAAATTTGCAATAAACCCTCCTGGGCACTGTTCGCGGCCCTAACCGCGATAAGTCATGGCTATTTTTCACGTACCTCGCATAGTTCCTAAATGAAAGTCTTCTCAAAGATTTTGACGAAGTGTCGCTAATAGAAAATATTGCACGGGTTTTTACCTTTTATGAAAATTTTGCGCCAATATCATCCTTTTTTTCAACAGACTCTAATTTTTAATCCTGTCAACACGATGATTGATCTTCTCTAGAATTGTCTCCTTTGCATGACAATTCTTTGGGATCACCTTGGAGCTTGATTGTAAACGGCTGAGGCGCCCCTCGTTTAGGATCGCCAATATAGAGGGTCAGGTGTGGGAATGGGATCTCGATTCCCAGCTCGTCGAAGCGCTTCTTAATTCTTTTCCGCATCTCCCTGGCAATGTTCCATTGTTTTATCGGCTTTGTGGTGATGCGTGTTCTGATGGTCACCTGAGAGGCTCCAAAATCATCCACGCCCAGTATCTCCAGTGGATCAAGGATATCCTGCTCGTATTCGGGATCTTTGCGCATTTCATCATCAATCTCTTTAAGTACCTGTATGACCTCGTCCACATCCTCCCGGTAGGATGCTTCCACGTCCATCACATAGCGCGAGTATTCTTTGGTCATATTGGTAACCATGTCGATGTTGCTGTTGGGGATCACGTGAACGTTTCCGGCAAGATCCCTGAGCTTGATTGTCCTCAGATTCACAGATTCAACGAGCCCGCCGTTGCCTTTAGCGATTACCACATCGCCCACGGATATGTTGTCTTCTATAAAATAAAGCATCCAGTAAGGATACCCTTGACCAAGGCCTGTGCCCCGAAGCCCACAGCCAGTCCCACGATTCCAGCGCCCGCGAGAATGGGGCTAGTGTTAATCCCCAATTGATCTAAAATAATGACACCAGCGATGAAAAACGTGGTGTAACGGACAAGGTTGTTGAGTCAGCCTTCCTCAAGTCCTCCCCAACACCAACACTTGTGTAGACACGCGTAAAACACTGCCCGGACGACGAAAATATCTTTGAAACACTGTAAATCAGACTTATCTCATGATGCTTCCATTGGGGTGAACATCCTTTTTAAAGTATACAAGGACATATACTATGGCTTGCTTTCTTCTTTTTTGATTTTTTTACTCAAGTTCTCTAACGTCTTGGATGTCTCCTGGCGAATCTTGTTCATCTGTTCTGAGGTCTCCTTCTTCATCTTTTCTGTTCTTGCCTGAATATCTCTGAGTTGTGCATTGAGATCTGAGATACCACCAGTTCGATTGAAGGCGATAATGGCCAGAATAAGGGCAATGATAGAGATGATGAGAGAAAGAGTTGCCCTGAAACCTCCCTTAACCACTTTTGTCTCAGGACTCATTGGCGCACCTCCTTAGAATTTTTCTCATCTATTATTGTAATCTTACAAGGATTCTTCAAAAGACACCATCCAGCATCCACGGGAGAAGTCCAGGGCTCCAAGGTAAGGAAGGATTTCGAATCGGAGGTTCCTCAAAAGTACAGCTAGCTTTTTGGCATATTCATAAAGAACATGAGAGTCCCGCACTCGCCGATTTCTCCCCGAGCAATTATGTGAAAATAAGTGACATATAATACAAGACCATAATAAGCGTAATGGCGCAATATAGAAAAAAAGGGCTCGCTTGTCAACTAGAAAGAAGGATAACCCAAAAATAGAGTTTGCCAAGAAAAAAATGTGAAAAAGTAAACTTGTTAAATGCCATGAGGATTTATCGCATTAAATGCGCCCAAAGCTATCACTCAAGCCACACCCGCCTCGTCCAGCTCCAGCCTTCCCGTGGCGCAGTCAAGCATGGAATTGACCCCAAGAGGCACCGTAATATTCCGCTGGCCATGGCCCACGGGTACGCCGAAGAGGATTGGAATGTCGGTCTTATCGAAGGTATCCAGGATTACGCGGCGCAGAAGGCTCCCCTGAGCACCTTCCAGATCGCACCCGGGCATGCGTCCGAAGACAGCACCCCGGATTCCCTGCAGCTTGCCGGCGTTGCTCAGGTGGGTTAGCATGCGATCAATCCGATATGGCGGCTCGTTGATATCTTCGACCAGAAAGATGGCTCCTTCCAGGTTGACCTCATAGGGTGTCCCGATGCTATGGACCATAGCGGTCAAACAACCACCCACTAAGGGACCGCTGGCATGGCCGGGCTTCAGTGGTTTTCCCAAAAGAACGGGTGGTTTCCGTCCTTGCACGGTATCCCATAAGGCCTGAAGATTTTCTCCTTGGAACTGTTTGGACGCCACCATGGGTCCGTAAAATGTGACCAGTAAACATCGGGTCTGCATGAAGATCATCAGGGCGGTCAGATCGCTTGAACCAATAAATATCTTGGGGTTTGCGCGAATGAGGTTTTCATCCAGTAAGGGTAGAATCCGCTGGGAACCATAGCCGCCTCTCGTTCCGATGATCGCCTTCACTTCCGGGTTGAGAAATGCATCCAGGAGCACTTTTGCTCTCACTTCATCTTTGCCGGCAAGGTAAAGATGCTCATCGAGAATGGCCCGGTCATAAATTACGCGAAAGCCTTGGGATTCAAGCCGACTAATGCCAATGTCAAGTAACTCGCGCTCTTTGAAGGGAAGGTGGGATGCGGGAGCCACGATGCTAACGGTGTCACCTGGCCGCAAGGCGGGGGGCCGGATCAAGGGATACATGGGTTAGCCTCCGAAGGGATCGTCTCCTGGAGCCTATCCACCAGCGCCCGGAATCTCCTGAAAGTCTTGAGTTCATTGCTTCGCGATAAGCGTCCAAGAATTGAGAGCGCTGGCTGAATGTATTGAAGAAAATGCATCCTCCCCTTCACGTGGGACAAGTAGCCATACGCACCCAATGCCTGCATGAGGCGATGGGCGGCCACTAATGGGAATCGCTGGTGGAAAGACCGAAGTTCCAGGGAGATCCAGCCCGACAGCCGGTCCAGATACATCTCTATCAGTTCCTTCTGGAAGGTTTCCGCCAGATTAACGTAAGGGTCCAGTACTATAGAGGCAAGGTCATATGCCAACGGTCCCGTGCGTCCTCCTTGGAAGTCGAGGAAACGAGGCTTGCCACCCTGCCACATAATGTTTCGCGATTGAAAGTCCCGATAAAGAAAGTATGGCTCCTTTTCGGGGACCGCCTCCTCGGCCATCCTGTCTAAGTCCTTTTCCAGTTCAGGATCTAGCGCAACGAGCCCAAGGTGTCCCTGTACGAACTCGCGCAAAAAGTAGCCCGATTCCCATTCCCTGGCAAAGCCGGAAGTGTAGGGGACGTTATGCACTTTAGAAAGATCAAATCCTCGCCCGCCGGCGACCTGAATGCGGGGTAAATATTCAAGTACAACAGTGTAAAGTTCGCGGAGGGCGGAGCAATCGCAGCCACGGCGTCGGACCTCGTCCTGCAGCCGAGCATCGCCCAGGTCCTCCAAGATCATCCACCTGCTCGCATCCCCTGTGGCCAGCAGCCGGGGAACTGGCACTCCGCACTTCTCTAGGTGGCGCCGGATGTACAGAAAAGAATCGTTTTCCGTGACGCCTAGTGCATTTTGTGGCGGATTGGTGTTAAGCACCACAATCACGGAATCGCCTGGCTTGTCCACCCGCCATATGAGGCGATCCGAGCCATCCCCAGTCAAGAGAGTCCACTCCTCAATGGATATGCCCTGTGCGCTCCTGATCTCCTCCAGCTTGGCAAATAATTCTGGATTCAGATGTGTCGGCATCATACCCACTTGATACTCTCCCTTTCCATTTCAAAGGCGGACGGGCTCACGTGACGACACCCCCGGCCACGGAATCGTACACTCTGGCGCCATCGGCCACCACAGCTTCCCGCACACTCAGGCCGGGCTCGATGATAGCGTTGTTCAGCACAAGGGCGTTTTCCAGCGTGCAGCCCGGGCCCACGAGACTTCCAGCCCCTACACAGCTCCATCCACGGAGTTCGGCCTTCGGACCCACATGTGCTCCCGGATGGACAAAGGGCCACGAGCCTGCTTGCGGCATGAGTTCAATTGGCGCCTTCCCACTATACAGGTCAGCATGTACTCCCTGGTAATCCGCGACTGTTCCAAGGTCACGCCAGTAATGGCCTTTCATCCTGAACCCACCAATTAGGGCTCCTTTTGCCACCAGATTTAGGTAAACTTCAACGATATCGCTGTACCCGTTTCGTGGTAGAAACATCAGAATCTCTGGCGATATGATATGAACCCCGGTGAAGGCAAGTCGATGGACAGGCTTCAGGGATTCAGAGGCCATCTTTTGGCCCACGCCAGCCACTCGATCGGAGGCGTCCACCCATACTTTATTGAACCTGGGGTGATCATGCAGAATCATGGTGGCAATGTTACCCGCTTCCTGGTGATGTTTCAAAGCAGCGGATAGATCCAGAGTTTCCACCATATCGCCGTTAACCGCCAGAAAAGGGGCGTCATCCCAGAAGTCCCGCAGCTTTCCTATGGCCCCACCGATCCCCAGGATAGACTTTTCGTGGCTGATAAGAACCGGAATACCGTAATGTCGACCCCCGTCGACATGCTGCTCGATGAGATTTGGCAGATGGTGAACGTTAATGGCCAGGGACTGAACACCCACGGCCTTCAAGTGCGAAGCCAATAGATCCAGGCAGGGAACATTGCAGACGGGCATTAGTGCTTTTGGCCGGCGATTTGTAATCGGCCGGAGGCGCTGGCCCAGGCCAGCGGCGAGTATCAATGCTTTATAGCCGGGCATGATCCCTCCAGCGCTTCAAGGAGTTTTGCGCAAAGCCCATCGAAGGAACCGTTGCTCATAATTATTATTATATCACCCTTTTTCAGGCGAGGGACAAGATACTGTATGATTTTCTCCACATTTGTTTTATAGGCTGCCGGGCAGCTATTGCGTGCCGAGATCTCCTGCACCAGAGCTTCGGGGTCAAGGTGCTTTCCAGGGGGGATGACTTCAGGCCTGTAGATTCTCCCCACCACAGCGCCATCGGCCATAGCCAGAGCTTGCGCCAACTCATGTTGGAAAATATTTCGACGAGTTGTGTTGGACCGGGGCTCGAACACCGCCCATACTCTCTCGTCCGGGTGGATTCGACGGACAGCCTCAAGTGTGGCCCGGATGGCTCCGGGATGGTGGGCAAAATCATCATAAACCCGTATGCCGCCCACAACACCTTTGAGCTCCATGCGTCGTTTTATGCCGCGGAAGGTTTCCATCCCCCAGCGGATCTCTTCTGGCGATAGCTCCATCCAGTGAGCCGCAGCCGCTGCGGCTAGTGCATTCATGACATTATGCCGACCCCAAAGGGGTATGCGAAATTTCCCCATGCTTTTGCCTTCCCACAGAATACGAAAGCGCGTGCCTTGAGTGTCTGACACCATGTCTGTAAAACGCCACTGCGCCCCTGGTCCTTCACCGAAGGTAACCACAGGGCAGGGGGCTTCGTTAACCAATCCCATGACGGTGGAATCTTCTGAGTTGGCGACCAGAAGCCCACCCGACGGGACGAGCCTCAATAGCCTGCGAAAGGCGAGCACGATCTCGTCCATGCAATCGTAAATGTCTACGTGATCGAACTCTATGTTGTTCAGGATCACTAGGTCGGGCAAGTAGTGCAAAAACTTGGCCCTTTTATCGAAAAATGCCGTGTCATATTCGTCGCCTTCCAGGATTACCACGTCCCCCTCGCCATGCCGGCAGCCAAAACCGAAATTATGTGGAATGCCTCCCACAAAGAAGCCCGGACGGCGACCTGCGCATTCCAGTATCCAGGCAAGCAGAGATGTGATTGTGGTCTTGCCATGAGTACCCGTGACCACGCAGGACATTCGGCCCCGGATCATCTCCTCCTTGAGGAGCTCCGGAAGAGATATATAATGAAGCCGCCTGTTCAGCACCGCCTCTACCTCAGGGTTGCCCCTGGAAAGAGCATTGCCTATGACCACTCGATCTGCGGTGTCTGGAATGTTTTCAGCCCGATAACCCTCTCGAACCTCCACACCCTCATGCTGGAGCCATTCGCTGGCAGGCGGGTATGCGTTGTGATCCGAGCCCAGCACTTGATGTCCCCTTTTCTTCATCATTACAGCCGCAGGGGCCATGGCTGCTCCACAGATGCCCACGAAATAATAAAACATCGGAGTTATCTACCTAAATCAGAATTTTTTTGATTTAATGCCCGAGACCTGGAATACAATAATAAGACTTTCCTGTTTTAAAAATCAATGCGTCCTGCGCCTCGGGCAAATCTGACACTCAAAATGGCACCTTCCGGATGTGCCAGACCTTCCTCCAGGCGCTTGAAGAGTCCTCGCCTCACGGCGGGATTCGGGATTCCGGCGATTTTTTGGCGATACAGTTCGAATCGCTCGGGAACAAAATAGCGCTGCTTGATCTCCTTTGCTACATGTTCAGCCAGGCCTTCTCTACAGAAGACCGCCACGCATCCTCCGAAGCCCGCCCCCGTCAATTTGGCCCCCAGAACCCCCGGGATGCCGCCCAACAGGGCAACCAGGTCATCGATTCCCGGACAACTAACTTCCATATCTTCACTCAGGACTTGCTGGACTTCATTTATGGCGCAGCCGAATTCTGAAAGAAACTCTTCGTGCTCGGAAGAGCCTGTTTTTACATCACGGGAGTGGAGGAGAATTTCCTTAATGCGAGCCTCCAGTTCTAATTCCTTCTGGAAGAATCTGGCACGCCGCCGCAGTTTGTATGGATAGTTTGGGATAACGGGAAAACTGCGCAATGTCTCAGCAGTTTCCAACCCCAGGGCCGCCCCCGCTTCCTCAACGCTCATTTGCTCGGGCAAGCTTTCCACAACATCTTCAACTTCCTCCACGGTCAAACCCAGGAAATCAGGATCCAGACTCCCCAGGTGGCGGAATCGGTCGGAAAGCTGGGGATATCGCTCAAGTATAAGGGCAACAGCCAGATCCATATCCCCCTTGCGGGCGTTGAATTCACCCATTGCCCCCATTGCCTTGCCTGCCTCCCACAGGGTGTTAATGATAAGGATTTCCACACCACTCAGGAACGGGAGAGGCTCAGCCCATGGTGGAGATTCCTCATGGTGATTGAGCACAACACCACCAGGAGGGTTGAGCAGTATGGTCATGTGATCGTTGGCACCCCCGCGCGTTCCCACGTACCACTCGGCCTCTCCAAGCATAGAAGCGATCTCAAGCAAGTCCTCGCTTTGCCGATGCTGATTACACCAAAGGAAGGCCAGATAACCGAGGACAACCAGAGCCGAGGAGGAACTCAGCCCTGCGCGCATTGGCAGTGTGGATGCTCCCAGGGCCCATTGCATGCCCGTGCCCAGGCCCGGCCCCTCATCCCACATGAGGCGCAACAGGGGAGCAAGCAAGTAATTGGCGTAATCGCCCCGCTCCCTTCCGGCATGTGCGTTTGCCCTGACAGCCTCCACCCATGTCATCCCTTTGGCTCTCTCCCGCAACCGGCGAAGCTCTTCCATGGGCTGAAGCCTCAAGGACGGAAACTCAAAGGGGTTGCAGTGGACCACCTCTAGTTCAGCTCCCTCGCAGCGGGCGGCGACCAGCAGTAGGTCACGATCCAGGGCCCCCGAAAGGTGTGGGCCGTGGGCCATGTCCAGATACTCCAAAAGGTTCAGTCGACCCGGGGCCCGGAACACGGCCACCTCACATTTAGTGCCGTATGCTGCCACAAAGTACTGGAGCGCCTTCCGGTAGCGCTCAATTTGCCGGTTCAGGGCAGAATCATCGCTTCCGGGGTATATCCTGGACAGTTTATCCGTTATTCCAGGGTCGAGCCGCTCCAAACGTTCAAGCAATCGGCCGGCCGGATCTCCTTCCTTTTTCATGGATACATATGATAAGCTTTTTTGAATCGTTTAAATTCCTCCTGCTCTTGCTGCCATGAGCTTTCGATTTCTTCCGCCGATGCTCCCGCAGTCAACATCTGCCTGATCTCTTGCTCGCCCAGAATGACATCAACCGGAAGCTTTTCGTATTCGTATTCGTAAGGTGGTGGCCGCCATGCGAACTGGTCCGGGTACAGGTTTATCACTTCCTGAATAATGGCCAAAGTGGTCAATAGAGGGCGAAAAGAGCCTGGGTCCAACACATGAAGTTGAAGGCCGCCGCAGAGTTGTCCAGCCCATTTATGGAAGGTTGGCTCGAAGTATACTTCTCGGAAGACAACGCCGGGGATTTTATGAACTTCCAGTGCTGCAGCCAGTCGGTGCGGTTTGATGAAGGGAGCTCCGCAGAGCTCGAAGGGGAGGGTGGTACCCCGGCCCTCCGAGAGGTTGGTCCCCTCCAGTACTACTTGTCCTGGATAGACAAGAGCAGTATTCATGGTGGGCATATTGGGGGACGGAATGACCCAAGGGAGCCCTGTGTGGTTGAACATCATATCCCTCCGCCATCCCCTCATGGGGATCACCTCCACTGAACAGCCTTGGATCCAAATGTCCGCGTAAAGCCGCGCCAGTTCGCCCACGGTCAACCCATGTCGCAGGGGTAGGGGATATAGCCCCACGAATGAACGGAATTCTTGCCTGAGCAGCGGCCCCTCCACGGCTTCTCCTCCCAGGGGGTTGGGACGATCAAGCACCACCACGGGGATGCCCGCTTGAGAACAAGACGCCATGCATAGTGCCAGGGTCTGGATGAAAGTGTAAACACGTGTTCCCACATCCTGGATATCAACCACAAGCACCTCTATCTCCGATAGCATCGCCGGCGTGGGGGAGCGCACGTCCCCATAAAGGCTGAACAAAGGAATGTCCAGAATTGGATCCCAACCATTTTCAGTTTCCACCATGTTGTCCTGTTTCTCTCCTCGGAAGCCGTGCTGTGGGCCGAAAAGGGCGCGCAGCTGTCCTGGGAATGCTTCGTTGATCAATTTGGATGCATGGCGATACCGGGTATCCACCGACGCAGGATTGGAGAGGAGGCCGACGCGTTTTCCTTTCAGCCACTTCGGCGGGTCCTGAATCAGGCTTTCTAGCCCTGTGATTACGTTGCTCATGACGGGCTGGCTTCTGTTAAGGCTGTGCTCTGTGAGGTCACTTCGCCCATCACTCTTTCTCCTCGAGAGGTGAGGGCTTGCTCCCTATCAACACCAGGAACATAGCGCTGGCTTAAACAAAGATTTTTAATTGCAAAATAAAAAATTAACAATTAGCATTTTAAAATTTTTTATTCGCTTTTGAGGAAACAATTTCGCTATTATTACACAAAATTGCTAGCTCTAATTTATTGCTCTCAGTAATAAATTAACCAATAAGACCAATAAAAAATTTTGAGCCGTTAACTCAAGGCCTCATTGCGTGAAGTTGCGCCGATGGAAAAAGTTCAAGCGGTTGAAAATAATTATCGTCTTCATGTGGTGATTTTATGGATGAGTATCTCACGAGGGTGGTTGATAATCAGTCTTATTAAATTTTATTGCTCTAGGCCATGCCTGGCTTTACTTATGCAACCGGCGCAACTCGTTGGAGAACTCGGAGACCGAGTCGTTCTCGACGAACTCTCCCACCACGAATTTCCCCTCCAGCCTGCGTGCTGGCAAGGTGGCTGCACGTTCCCGGGTGATGGTGTTTCGTGCTATCCACATGAGATTATCAACGGGCTCTTGGAGTCGCAGCTCTCTCCGTCCGTAATTCGTGGGGCAGGGTGTGATCACCTCAATAAAGGAGAATCCCTTTCGCAAGAAGGCTTTTTCCAGGGAACGCTGAAGGTGAGGGTAGGTGAGCGCTGTCCATCGCGCCACATAAGTGGCTCCCGCTGCCTGTGCCAGAGCACAGAGGTCAAAGGGACGTTCCACGTTGCCATATGGGGATGTGGTAGAAATGGCGCCGTGAGGAGTTGTGGGCGCCACCTGACCACCTGTGCGACCATAGTTAAGGTTGTTGAACACGACGCTGATTACGCCGATGTTCCGCCGTGCCGCGTGGATCAAGTGGTTGCCGCCGATGGAGGCACAATCTCCATCTCCCATGAAGGCCAAGACATGAAGCTCGGGGCGTACGATCTTGAGGCCCATGGCTACAGGAAGAGCCCGACCATGAGGTGCATGAAACCAGTCGAACTGAAAAATGTCCCCCAATACGCCAGCGCACCCCGCCCCACTGATCAGCGCGACCCGCTCACGAGGGATGCCCTGAGCGGCCATTGCCTGCAGTGTGGTGCTCATTATGATTCCATTTCCACACCCCGGGCACATAAACGAAGTGCGCTCTGAATTGCGCATAACTTGGCGTGTAGCGTGCATCTGCATGGTTTTTTGCTCTTCGAATATGGAGATTCCTCCAGATGATCCGTCAATGGAGTACCTTTTTATGCAAAGCGTTAATTTGGAGCCGCTTAAGTCAACTTTATTGAAGCTACAGGGCTTCTTCCACAATTCCCATGATCTCGGTGGGTGTGTGGATGGTACCGCCCAGCTTTGGCAGGTGGATAATACGGGCGCGATCTTTCACCAAGCGTTCAACCTCCAAAACAAGTTGACCAAGGTTCAACTCAGGCATTATTAGGGTATGGATCTTGTCAATGGCTTGCAGAACTAATGCGCCGGGAAATGGCCACAAAGTAATGGGCCTCAGCAGGCCCACCGGGAGTCCCTTGCTCCGCAGCCTCTTCACAGCCGCCAGAGCACTTCGAGATACGCATCCATAGGCGATCACCGCCGCCCGTGCCCCATCCATATATCGCTCCTCCACACGGGCGAACTCGTCAGTGTGGTCCATAACTTTCCGATGCAGACGCCTGAGGAGCCTATCGGCTACCTCTGGGCTGGACGCCTGCATGACCCCGTATTCGTCGTGCACATTCTGTTCTACAGACACAAAGTAACCCGCCCCAAAATCGGGCATGAGGGGAACGTCATCGCTTCCAGCCAACCATAAGGGTCCGGCCTCACCGGGCTTGAGGGTCTGCTTTCGCCTGGGCTGCACCTCCACTTCCTCAGGAACATAAAGATTTTCACGCAGGTGTCCGGTGGCCTCCTCGCTCAGGAATATCACAGGGCTGCGATAACGCTCGGACAAGTTAAACGCCTCAACGGTCAGATCGAACATCTCCTGCACGGAATTCGGACACAGGACGATGATGGGATGGTCGCCATGCGTACCCCACCGGGACTGCATGACGTCACCCTGAGAGGGCTGGGTGGCCTGTCCACCCGAGGGGCCGCCGCGCATGAGGTTCATGATGACACAGGGAGTCTCACTCATGACTGCCATACCAATATTCTCCTGCATGAGAGAGAAGCCGGGACCTGAGGTTGCGGTCATGGATTTTGTCCCTCCCCAGGAGGCTCCTAAGACGGCTCCCATGGAGGCCAGCTCATCTTCCATCTGTACAAAAAAACCCTTCACCTGCGGCAGCCTTCGGGCCATGTGTTCGGCCACCTCGCTGGCCGGGGTAATGGGATAACCCGCAAAGAAACGGCATCCCACGGCAAGAGCACCTTCAACGCTTGCCTCGCTGCCCTGCATGAATTGATATCCTGTTTGATGGAGTGGTTGGGTCATTGTGCACCGCCTTCTTGCTTGGCAGCCTCCTCTATTCCGCGAAAAAACGCCTTCTCATTGTCTTTCGCCACTCCACCGCTGCTGATGTTATGGATAGCCTGTATCACATGATTTACCTCAACCACACCCGAAAGGCCCACAACAGCTCCCAACATGATCATGTTGGCGGACATGGGGGTTCCCATCTCATGGGCCATCCGGGTGGCTGAAATGGTCATCACCCGATTGCCAGGTGGGGGATCCGGGTAAGTTTTAACAGTACTAGGGTCCAGAATGATATAGCCGCCTGGCTTGATGTCATAGAAAAACTTGTCGCAAGCCTCCTGGGACATCAAAACCAACATGTCCGGGTTCTCCAGCTTTATATAATCTATTTCCTCTTCGCCGCCGACGATAATCTCGGAGCGGCTGGCGCCGCCTCTTGATTCAGGTCCATAGGACTGCGTCTGGATAACATTTTTATGAGCATGGACCGCAAGCGCAGCTCCCAGCACTCGGCCGGCAAACAACAGACCCTGACCACCAAATCCAGCCATTCTTATTTCGTATCGTTCCCTACGGTCCATGAAGATCTCCGATTCCATCTAATGGAGTAAAAACTGCGGATGTTTGAAATTTCCGAGCGGTCTTAAAAAAGGTTTGGTGCTTTAACTCGGAATTCCCCACAGCTTGCTGCGGGGATGGATAAGAGAAAGGCAAGTACCTTTCAGATACCCTGCCGCTTGCTGCAGGGAGGTTCATTGGTCGAATGATTCAGGCGGTTTCATTCATCCGCTCCACCTCCACCACGATGGCGAAATCAGGGCACAGAGCAACGCAACGCCCGCAGGCATTGCAGCGCTCGGGCTCTATAACGGCGATGCGTCGGTATCCCTTTTCGCTCAACTCGCCTCCCATGGTCAGCACGTTCCAGGGGCATACGGCCACACATATCCCGCATCCCTTGCATTGGTTCGCATCGATGCTCACATCTATCCTGTACCCGAGGTTCAACTCTTTAGGGCTTACTTTGAGTCTTTTAGCCAAATCTCTCACCTTAAATTAGTAAAAAATTGGTGGAGATGATGGGATTTGAACCCACGACCCCTGCCTTGCGAAGGCAGTGCTCTCCCGCTGAGCTACATCCCCACATAATTTTTATTTCAGGAAGTTACGAGACCTTTCGGTTCTGAACCCTGATTGTAATAAAATTGTTGTGACCATGCAAACCTGATTCCAGGTATTGGGGAAAGAGCTAATGGGTGAATAAGTATGATGAACACCCAATTGTGATAAAAGCTTTTTTATGTTTCTAACATGTGATAGGCCCTCTGTCAACTGCTGGTTGATAGAATTTGGGGAAAGGAATAAAAATGGTATCCCCATTGCCGGGATAAAGAGCACGAGCAAAGAGGATGTTGGAAAGAAATAAAGGGGTTGAAGGCGAAGCGAGTTACAATTTATGAGTGATAAGCGAGATTTAATCCTATACCTCTAAGGTAGGTGCTTTGACATCGCCTTACAATATTTAGTTTGATTTTTTGGATTCCTTTGTTGGAATCGGTGAAGAATTCCGATTCAAACATGTTATGAATTGGGGCTACCGGAAATTGTTTACGTCAAGCTATCCTCAGTTTTAGCTTCCTTCCTGAAATTAATGATTGACATGTTCTGTAAAAAGGCGTATGATATTGTAATGAATAGGGAAAATAGATGAACAGTCATCTAAAGCGCCAAAATAGAAATACGCATGTTTTGAACAGGGAAGGGAATACTCACCCCCGTGGACTCCCTTTAACTGGCGAGTAAGATAGGATTTTATACGGAAACCATATAAGACCCCGGCCGCAAGCAGTAACTGTTGATAACCCCTTGAAAAAAGAAATTTTATGCATTGGTGATGTAAGGGGTGTTATATGGACAAAAAAGCACGTAAAGGTTGTTATGCGCAAACTATATAATTGATAGTTGGTAAGGGGAATATCAAATGGGAAAACTATTTCACGAAAAACTGACTGATCTTTTGAAAACCGATTCCCGATTTGTTGATGAGGATGGAGAACTGGTCAAGGCCGCGGTGCTTGACCGGGCGTGGAAGATTGACAGGGATCTGGTGAAAATCCTCCTTTCCGACCCGCAGATCAAGGAAAAATTCTTTGAAGAAATTGAAGGCCACTGGATTTTCAACGTCAACACTTTTGTTGAGTATATAGCAGATAAGAATTTTCTTGCGAACTCCTACACCCGCTTCCGCAACCGCATTGGCCTGAATATTGACGGTAAATTCCTGAAAGAGCGCGGCGAGGTCTGCCTCGTCTGGCCATATAAGGATTGTGTTTTGGAAGGCGGGCAGACTAAAGAAGAGGAAAAGCGAAAAGAGATATTCTTTAACAAAATTCTGGCACAGGATGAAATTGACCGGCTTTTCGATCCAAAAGTGCTGACGAACTGGAAACGCTACACGCCAAAAGGCGAGCAAGAAGTCAGTGAAATAAAAAGGTATGAGAACGGCGTTATCCGGGAAAACCTTATCATCAAGGGCAACAACCTGCTGGCGCTGCATTGTCTTAAAAATCAGTTCAGGGGTGAGGTGAAGCTTATTTATATTGATCCTCCTTATAATACAGGGAATGACTCTTTCGGCTACAACGATAATTTCAATCATTCCGCCTGGCTGACTTTTATGAAAAATCGGTTGGAGGTGGCGAGGGAGTTATTGAAACCAGATGGCGCTCTATTTGTCCAAATTGATCATCATGAGTTAGGATATCTTATTGCATTAATTGATGAGATATTTGGTGAAGAAAACAAAGTTCAGATAATATCCATCAAAGTTGCTTCTCCGGCAGGATTTAAAACAGTTAATCCTGGCCCAATTGATGTAACTGAATATCTTCTTTTTTATACAAAAGACCAGTAATGTCCGGTTTACTTTACAATAAAATCAAGTAGTTGCAAACACGGATGG
>CAZTAS010000017.1:7336-43204 GCA_964611635.1 uncultured Thermodesulfobacteriota bacterium | reverse complement strand
TTGTTTGTAATTAATTTGTAATTAATTCAATAAATTATAGTTTCCGGATGGAAACCAATTAGCAATGCAAAAATGGCAATTTACTGCGGGTGTGGGCACCGACCGATAATTTTAAAATGCTAATTGCTAATTTTTCATTCTGCAATTAAATCAGTTCGTCCTGTTATCCTGTCAAAATTTAAAATTCAAGCCAATCCGCCTGGGAGATGGGTATGAAAAGAAAAGCCTTAATTTCGATTGTTTGCCTGAAAATTTGTATAGTAGTCATGGTGATCACAGGTTTGCCTGCGGCAAAGGCGGCCTTCGTCTCCAGCAAGGACTTCCCCCTGATCGGCGATTCTGGAGCCCGAAAAGGAGGCCTCCTGCGCTATGCCATTCGAGAGTATCCGGCCACATTCAGGATTTATGGCCCCAACTCCAATACCACTTTTATCAGCATGATGGAGAGCCTGGTATATCAGCGGCTGGTCTCCATACATCCGGAGACTCTGGAGTTCATCCCTTCTTTGGCCGAGGCGTGGGAGATCGGGGAAGACCGAAAGACCTTTCGCTTCCGCCTGGACCCGGACGCTCGTTGGGCAGATGGCAGGCCAGTTACCCCGGAAGATGTGCTGTTCTCCTGGGAATTGGCCACTGACCCTCAGATCAAAAATCCGTATACCACAGAGCTTTACAGTAAATTCCAGCGGCCCGTCATAGAGGATTCTCGCACTGTGAAGTTTGAGGCAAAGAGCCTTCACTGGCGCAACTTCATGTTCGTGGGCGCCAACCTTGCCATCCTGCCGGCTCATACGTATCGCGGTAAGAATTATCTGAAAACTTTCCAGTGGAAAATGCCCAATGGATCTGGGCCTTATGAACTGGGGAAATTCATAAAGGGCAGAACCATTGAATTCAGGCGAAGAAAGGATTTCTGGGCCAGGGACAAGCGGGCGTTCCGGGGCACCTACAACTTCGATAAAATCCGATTCACCGTCATCAGAGATCCAAATCTGGAGCTTGAAAAGTTCAAAAAAGGCGAGCTGGACTTTTACGGTGTCACTGTGGCCCGCAAGTGGAAAGAGGAGCTGACGCCAGAAAAAATAAGTTCCATGCGTATGGGATGGATGCAAAAGCGAAAAATATATACCCTTAGCCCCAACGGCATTTACGGGCTGGCTTTCAATATGAGGCGCAAACCCTTTGACGATGCTCGGATCCGCAAGGCCATGGCGCTGCTTTATAATCGAGACAAACTCCTGGAGAAACTTTTTTATAATGAATATTTTCCCATGAATTCATATTTCCCGGGCACCGTATACGAAAACCCGGATAACGAAAAAATTAAGTATGACCCGGAGAAGGCGCGGGAACTGCTGGCGAAAGCCGGGTGGGTCAAGCGCAACGCCCAGGGCATCCTTGAAAAAGACGGCCGCCCATTCAGCTTCACGCTGCTCTATGGCTCTCAACAAAGCGAAAGGCATCTTACCGTCTACCAGCAGGATCTGCGCCGGGCCGGTATTGACATGAAGTTGAAGTTGATTAACTTCGCTGCCATGTGGAAGCTCATTGACGATCGCCGCTTCGATATGGCCGCCGTGGGCTGGAGCGCCCTGATCTTCCCCAACCCGGAGTTCAACTTTCATTCCCGCTACGCTGACCGGAAGCAGACCAACAATATCACCGGGTTCAAGGACGAGCGGGTGGACCAGATCCTGGACGCCTATCCGGGGATGTTCGACCTGAAGGAGCGCATCCGCGCCCTGAGGGAAATGGATGGGCTGATCCATCTGGAGCATCCTTATGTGCTGAACTGGTACGGGCCGTTCGTACGAGTACTCTACTGGAACCGTTTTGGCATGCCGCCTTTTTACCTCAGTAAGATGGGTGATTTGAATGACATCCTGATGCTGTGGTGGATCGACCCGGGCAAGGATCGGATTCTGAAAGAAGCCATGAATAACAATAATTCCCTGCCCGCTGGCTCCGTGGAGGTAAAATATGTTTAAAGATGGGAGAAATAAGTGCTTAAAATGATAGAAATTGTTTTTTTTATGGGTCAGTTTTGGGTAAGTTTTGGACAGTGAATAGTTGTATAAAAATGGTCGGAAATAGGTTTTTAGTTATGTTTTAAGTATTTATTTATTATTTTATCTACCAGAAAGATATTCAGATACTTTAATGTAAGCCTCTTTTTGATCTTTTGGCCAAGTCCTAGTATCAGTATTTGGGTTATTTGCGGCTTTAATGGCTAAATCAAGAATATCTTTCGTAAGTGTTCCGTACTTTGGGGGATCAGGGATGTTGTTTATAATTTCTTCTTTCCCATTCCAGATGGCATATCTGGCGACAGGAAAAGCAGAGAGGCTTTTATGAAAGAAAAACAAGACAGCGGCATCGTTATACCCCATCTTTATTGAATCGAAGGCATCTTTGAGCGTGGGAAGCACTTGCGCTCTTTTTATTTTATAAGAGACTTCAAATCGGCAACTTATCCTTTTTCGCCGGGCAAAAGAAACATCGCGCTTGTCAATCAATTTATAAAGTCTGGTCAATTCAGATTTTCTTTTTGGTTTTTTTGGTGAGGGTGACCAGATATTGGCTATTTGAGAGCTGATATACCCCAAAAACATCAATGCAATAAAGAAAAGTAAACAGCCAGGAAGAAAGCCGATTCTTTTTTTCTTTGTCATAAGCCTTCCCTCCCCTTAATCAAATTTCCTCCATGCCCATTCGACCACGCCGATGATCTTTGCCTTGTCTTTGTCCACATAAATGGTCTGGGCCAGGGGGTTGGCTGGCTCCAGAATAAAATGGAGGGAATCCTCATTGAGATATTTTATAGTAACTCCCTCGCCTGGAATCCTGACAGCGACGATTTTCCCTCGGAGTCTTTCGCTGTTCGTTCGGGCGTGATTGATGGTGATGATGTCCCCTTCCCTCAGGACCGGGGCCATCGAGTCGCCCTTCATCCTGACGCTGCTGTAAACTCCTGTCTTTTTTACCCAAGATTCGTATATCACTGTATAGCTCTCGATGTCGTTTTCGTCTACCTCCCGGGGATCCCCGCCTGCCACCCTGTCCGCCAGTAATTTTATCGGCCTGTAATTTTCCACCCGCTCGATCCGCCTGAAAGCCTCTTTTTCCGCCTCGTCGCGGGTCATAATCCGCACCTCGGCTGGGTATCTGTTCAAATATTCATAAGTATGTGCTTCCCCAACTTCTTGTGCCTGATTTTTATATTTGTCTCCGTCGCCATATAAAAGCCATCTTTCATTGACATTAAAATGCTTACAAACGCTAGCAATTACACCAACTGGTGGATTTCTTCCTTTTAAATATTTATGGCAAGTCACCGGGTTTATATTTAACAATCTAGCAAAATGACGCTCTGAATCTGAGTTTTCCTTCTGAATTTGAATTAAACGCTCTATCAAACATTTATTAATTTTTGTTAATTTTTTACTTGACAATGATATTTCCATTTGTTAGTAATAGATCATACAACATAGTGGCCTCATGGAGCCAAAAAAAATGAGCCTATTAATAAATCCGAGAAAACTCAAAGCCCTGCTTGTCGAAAAGGGAATCACTCAAGTGTCCATCGCGCGCGAGTTGGACCCGCCAATCGACCGGTCAGTGGTCTCCAAAGTCATTTCCGGTAAAGCCAGATCCAGGCGCGTGCAAGCAAAATTAGCACAAAAACTCGATATGCCTCACGAGGCGTTATGGTCAGCATAACAATATTATAATTTTTTTGGTTGTTTGTCAATGTCAAATTTTGCCGACAATTTGACGCCCAGCATGCCGGATTTCCTGGAAGTTTTACAGGCGGAGATCCACACGTGGATATTTATCCAGCGCCGCGAGCGGAAAATCGGCATGCGCCAGGCCTGGCAGGAACTGAGCGCGGCACTGGGGGTCAGCGAAAGACAGGTACAGCGTTATTTCACGGGCGACACATCAATTCCATCCGACCGCATCATTCCTTTCTGTAATTTCGTCGAGTCAAACCGCCTTGTCCACCACCTCAATTTCGAGCTCGGTATCGAGGCCTGCGATGCCCCGGACATCGAGGGCATGGACACGGCCGACATCGCCGAGGCCCTGGTCCAGTCGGTCCAGCGCTTCGGCCAGCAGGCCGGGGATCTCTCGAGGGCGTTTCTGCGCGAGGCGAACGAGGCGGATATGCGCAGGATCAGGGCCGGGGGCCGCCGGGCAAGGGCCGAAATTTTAGCTTGTGAAAAGCTTTATGAAGCCATGCTTATGGATCGAAATGCCGCGATGGAGCAAAAAGCTCTCAGAAAAAAGAAATTGAGGGCGGAACGAATCCGCAAAAGCCTGGAAGCCCAGGGGCAGATGGGCTTTTTCGAGGAGGTAGAAGATGAAAAAGAAGAATAAAAAAATTACCAAGAACGATGTGCAGCACCACCCTGAGCTGCACAAAAAAATCGATGCGCATTACGCACAGAAGATGGACGAGATTATCGATAGGATGATCATCGATATCCTGGCACCGGAGAGCCTGAAAATCAAAGCAATATTCATTGTGGCTGCCTTTGCGGCCTCGGCGTTCGCTTTCTGGCAGTTTTTCAGGGGGATGTGATGGCGCGGGATTACACAATCGATGTGCTGAGTGAGGCCCTGCAGTTAATCAACGAGATATGCGATCAAGAGGGGCCGGTAAGCCTTGCCGAGCTTACAAGAGTATCCGGCCTCACCAAAAACAGGGCGTTTCGCATACTCCAGACCCTCGCGCATAACCGCGTGATCGTCAGGCAGGAAGATATGTATGCGCCCGGCCCTTGCCTGGGTGAATGGTGGGCAAAATACAGGCGTCATCTTAGCAATGTCCGGGCATGGGCCGATGAAAATTTAAAGGCGACCGAGATTGAGGGAGTTGATTGATAAAAAAGTGGCGCAGCGGCCCAGTTTTAAAATAATAACTAACTGGAAATAAACAACATTTATTTTAAAAACCGGGCCGGCACCGGATTTTAAGGGAGGCGGAAATGAGACCATCCAATGAAGAAAAAATCACAATGGCGATACAGATGAGAGATCACAAAGCCCTGCAGGAAATAGCTGATGATCAAGCCCTTTCTTATATGATGATGATCGCCGGCAGGGCTCAATTGGGCAATTTTGTTCGGGATCTTTGCCAAGTTTCTTCTCTGGTCTATTTAAAGCGGATAAAGGACAGCAAATTGTACCGCCGCATGAAGGACATGAACTGGGATAAGTTCTGCGAACGGGTCATTGGAGTCAGCCGTCGCAAGATAGATGAGGATCTCCAGAATCTGGAGCAGTTTGGTGCAGATCATCTTCAATCGATGAAGCAAGTCGGCCTTGGCCGCAACGACCTCCGTGCCATGCGCGCCCTGCCAGAGGGAATGATGCGGTTTGATTCGGACGGCTTCGTGGAGATCGAGGGCGAAAAATTCAAATTAGAGCCGGAAAATTCTGATGAGATCAAGCTGGCCATAGATGCGCTCCAGGAAAGGGCCAGATTGCGGATTGAAGAGGCCGAGGCCACCGTAAGCGAATCGCACGAAGACCTCAGGTCGGCCCGGCAGCTCCTGGGCGAAAAGGACATCAAGATCCGTGAGCTGACCGACAAGCTCGAGGGGCCGAAGTTCGCGGGGCCAAAAGAGATGGTCCGCCACGTGGAGATGATCTACGCAAGCTTCATGGGCGCACTGGCCCAGCTCGAGTCCTTCCCGCTGGGCGAGGCGGCGGATCATTACAAGATCCTGACACACTTACGCTCCTACCTGGAGCACGTCCTGTGCGACCTGGCCAATTATTGCTACGAGATGGATCAACATTATACGGGCATTCGCCCGGACCCGGAGATTGTCAACGAGTTCCGCGAGGAGATTATGCAGCTTGCCGAGAAGGCGGACGAGATGCGGGCCAGGAATAGGGATGTAAGGAAAAAACAAAATGGCAAAAGTGAGTCAAATTAGGTGTGCCGTTTGTTTCAAAGAATTTAAACCGCTTAGAAAGAATTCAAAACTTTGCGGGAACCCAAAGTGCAAGCGCATCTATGCTGAGTCGAATGCTTTGAGACGCTGGTATCCAGGAATTAGAGAAGCATACCAATCGACAAATGGAAAATAATTATGCCGGACTTATGGTCACAGCTTTTTCGCGATTACACTAATGCCGGGTGGGGAAACAGAGAAAATATTCTTGGCATCTACCAGGAGCTGACGGGCAAATCAAGAAACACCCTGCGGCGAAAGCTCAAGGAGATGGGCTTCCACTCTGGCCGGGAAAGCGGCGGAGGGAATGGCCGGTGCCTGGATGATGAAAAAATCCAGAAAATTGCAGCCTTTATCCGCAGCTCGTACTCGAAAAAGGACCGCATGCCGATGGACGCGGCGACCGCCATGCTGGTCGCCTCGCATAAAGGCATTATCCGGGCCGGGGAAGTCTCGGAGGGCACGGTCAGAAGTCTCATGAGAGAGCATAAAGTCAGCAAAAAGCAGATGCTCGAGCCCGAGCCCCACGTGCAGATGCGCAGCCTCCACCCGAATCATGTGCACCAGGTGGATGCCACGCCGTGCGTCCAGTATTACCTCGGGGATAAGGGCCTGGGAATCCGCGATGCCGACCGGGAAATGCTCTACAAACCAGAGAAGATGCGGAAAATCAAACAGCATTTGATCCGCTATCTTCTTGTTGATCATTTTTCGGGTGCGTTTTATGTCCATTATTACTATGCGGCCGGTGAGAACTGGCGCAGTTTGTTTGACTTCCTTTTTCAACAGGCCTGGCGCGAAAAGCCCGAATTCATCCGCGAAAAATACCCATTCGCCCACGTGCCGCTGATGCTGATATGGGACGCCGGCTCCGCCAACCAGAGCAATATCATCAGGCGCATCCTGGACCGGCTCGAGGTGGAAAATATTACACACATACCCGGCAACCCGCGGGCCAAGGGCGCGGTCGAGACCCACATGTGGCTCTGGGAGCGGAAATTCGAGAGCCTTCTGCGGATGGAGCCGGCCTCTAACCTTGAAGATCTGAATGCCAAAGCCCTGGATATGTGCGCTTATCTCAATGCCAGAAAAAAGCTTACCCGCACGGGAATGCCAAGGATGGCTCTCTGGAGCACAATCAAAGCCGAGCAAATCCGCGTTTTACCGCCCATCGGGGTGATTCAGGCCCTGGCCCACTCGAGGCCGGATAAGCGCAAGGTCGAGGGCAACCTGATTATACGATTCAACGGCCTATCCTACGACGTGAGGCACATCCCCGGCATAGCCCGGGGCGAAAAGGTGGAAGTCACGGTCAATCCCTACCGGCACCCGGACGTGACCGTGGCCTACGAGGGCAAAAAATATGCTGCATCGGCCATCCAGTTTTTGCCGGGGATCCAGGGGGGGTTCCGTGCGGACGCGGTGGTCTGGGGCCAGGAATACCGGGCGCACAAAGATACTCCAGCCGTCCAGGCCGGGAAAGAGATGGACAAAATGCAGCCCGCAGGATTGCCTTTCCTCGGCGAGCTGCACAGGGAGCTGGAGCCGATCACCTTTATCGACCGCTCGAGCCGGGCCGCGGAGATCCCCCTCAAGGCGGACGTGGAAATGCGCGATATCCCGAGGCTCAAGGCTGCAAGGATGATCAAAGAAGAACTGGGCGATCAATGGCGGCCCTGGATGGCGCAAAAATTAAAAGATGAATATGGGGAGACCGTGCCGGAGCTTGAAATTCCGGGAATCATCGAAAATTTATCAGGAGGAGGGACCATCACCCAGGCCCTTTCCCAAAGAGGGAGGGAATAACACAAGGAGGTGAAAATGGCGAGGATGGCCGAAAAAATGCCCGTCAACCCCATCAAGCTGCAGGAAGTGCTCAAGAAATACGGCATATCGCAAAGAACAGCCTGCAAAGACCTGGGAATCAATCAAAGCACATTCAATCAGACCTGCAAAAAAGGCTATATCCCGGGGCACACAGAGGATGACTGGATGCAATACAGGTTGAAGATCGAGCAATACCTGTATGGCTGCGGCGTTCTTGTGGAATTGATCGAGCAAATCTGGGAGCCCACCAGCGAGCGGGGCCCCATGCCCGATAAAAGGATCAAGCAAAGGGATTATATCGACTGGGAGGTGGAAATGGTAACGCATGAAACGATGAAACACTTCAAGATTTTCCGGAACCCGTTCCTGGCCGACATCCAGAGCAAGAAGGATGTCTACCTGAGCCAGCAGCACCGCTACGTCAAGGAGGCGATGCTGGACGCCGCTTATAACGGCGGGTTCGTGGCCGTGGTGGGAGAGGTGGGATCGGGAAAGACGGTTATGCGCGAGCTTGTGTTCGACCAGATCCTGCGGGACGACCGGGTGACCATCATATTCCCGCAGGCTATCAACAAAAAACGGATGACCTCCTACCATATAGCCGAGGCGATCATCAGGGATGTGGCCGTGGAGGTAACATCCCCGGCAAGCCAGGAGCTGCAGGGCGGCCTGGTCAAAAAGCTGCTGCTGGAGCGGTTCAAGGCGGGGCGGCGGTTCGTGCTGGTCCTGGAAGAAGCCCACGATATGAGGCTGGCAACAATCAAGGAGCTCAAGCGGTTCCTGGAGATGAGGGACGGCCTTTCGCCCATCCTGGGCATAATTCTCATCGGCCAGCCGGAGCTCCGGGAAAAATTTGACGAGCGGCGCTCCTACGACATCCGCGAAGTGATCCGGCGGTGCGTGATTGCTGACCTCGAGCCGTTCTCGGAATACGACATGGAAAAATACCTGACGCTCAAGTTCAAGAGGATCGGCTCGGATCTGGGCAAGGTCATTTCCCCGGACGGCCTGAAAGCCCTGGCGGAGCGGCTCATCATACGCGATCGCTACGGCAAGCTGGTGGAAAGCCGCATCTATCCGCTGCTGGTTAATCTTTATAGCTCGAAGGCAATGAACCTGGCCGCGGAGATGGGCGAGGAGCTGGTAAATGCCGAGGTGGTGGCGGCGATATAATCTCCCTCACCCCGGCCCTCTCCTAGAGGAAGAGGAAATTTAAGAGGTGAACATGAAAAGGAAACCGACTTTAAATATTTGTTTGGATCTTATTCAAGAAGGAATTGAGAGGTTCCAGATGAAAGAAAAACCACAAAAACAATTATGGAACGTCACTGTCAGGGCGCACATGACCGTGCGCAGCATCGAGGCCGCGGACAGGCGCGAGGCCTGCATCAAAGCACTCCAGCAAGTGCCCGGCAACGCGGTGGTGCTCGAGTGCTGGAAGGTTGTGGATGAGGAAAAACTCCGCGAAGCGCACAAGCCAAAGCCGGCAGCGTAGGGGCGGGGTTTATCCCTGCCCGCAGGGAGGTAAAAATGGACGAGATGCGGTTTCTCACTGAGCTTTACTATGATTCGCAGAAAATGCGCATAATGGCAGAAAACCGACTGGGGCAGATGAAAAGGGATGGGCTTGATACAGAGCGGGCACAGGAACTCCAGCTCTGGATCGATGAGAGGCTCATGTTGATTGAAAATCATATAAAAAAAGAGGCTGCAGACCATGTTAAGAAGCACGAAATTTGGGACGATTGGCTGAAAAATATCAAAGGGATAGGGCCCATCATATCAGCATGTCTGATTTCCTGGATAAGCCCCATCGAGCGGTTTCCCACAATATCATCGCTTTGGAAATACTGTAATTTGCACGTCGTTGATGGTAAGGCTCCTAAAAGACAAAAAAGTAAAAAATCGGAGGGTAACCTAAAACTACACACTTTGGCCTGGAAAATATCGGATTCTTTTGTAAAATCAGGGGGTCCATATCGTCAAGAGTATGACCGGGCCAAAACATTCTACCGGGCAAAATTCCCGGAAAAGATCGATACAGGCATAAAAAACAAAAAAGGGGAACCAATTTATAACTACTCGGACAAGCACATCCACATGATGGCAAAGAGAAAATCAGTAAAGCTCTTTTTGGCGCATTTATGGGTTGTATGGCGGGAACTGGAGGGATTACCTGTCAGCAAACCATATGTCATCGATAAATTAGGGCACACGCATTATTTGGAGCCATAGGTCATGTGTAAACCATTGAGAAGTTGCGAGCCAGCAAACGCTTGAAAACCAGGATAAAGACGCGAGCCATGTAAAAAATGAAATCCATGTGACAGTTGCGAGCCACATGCGCCTTGAAAACCATTATCAAAATGCGAGCCAATGAATTTTTGAAAACCAGGATAAAGACGCGAGCCATTATTACGATGAAATCCATGACATTTTTGCGAGCCATCGCGTTTTTGAAAACCAAAAGGGGCGGGGAGAATAATCAAATCCCCCTATATCCCCCTTTAGGAAAGGGGGAATTCAAAGAATCCCGAAAATAATTCTCCCCCCTTTGGAAAAGGGGGGCTGGGGGGATTTGGCATAGCAACGACTATGAAAAATCATAAAATCACATGCCCGCGATGCAGCTTCGAGTTTGACCCCGGCTGGTATCTCCCCGGGCTTGCAAAGGCGCGGTTATTTTTCGGGCCTGATTATACTCAAGTATGCTCATATTTGGACCTTTTCCGCCGCCAGCCCGGGGCCATGATGAATCTTTCCAAGCGCTTGCGGCTCCTGCGCGAAGTCGCCGATGTTATCAGGAACGAGGGCTATAACTACGATGGTAGGAAGCACTTAATTGACCGGCACGCGGCCCTCGAGTGCATGTTGATAACGATGACTGCGCTTTTGAGAAAGCACACGTATGGCCTGAAAACCCACAACTACTGGAAACAGGTCATGCGGTCCAAAGGCCCCGAGATCATGTCCGACCGCAGGGACCGGGAGCTGAAGGAAAAAGAAGAGCGGATCATGCAGGGCGGGCCGCGCCAGGAGCAAAAAATACCGGCTGATGTGCCGCTGCCCCGGCTCAAAGACGTGGATGCGCCGCCTGACGAGATGGAGCGGATCAAAAGCGCGGGCAGCGAAATCATGCGCATCATAGCAGCCGGGGACCGCAGGCTCGAAATCGTCGCGCGCGTGTGCCGCAAGCATAACGCGGATCCTCACAAGGTCCACCAATGGATCGAGCAGCAACAAACGTAGGGGCGGGATTTATCCCCGCCCTCAAAGAGGAGGCAAATGAAATGAGCGAGATACATGAATGCAGCCACCCGGGTTGCCAGAGGGCGGCCACGCACATATTGGACCTGAAAGATTACTGTGAGGAGCACTACTATGAAGCGCTGGATGCTCAATCTGACAAGGAGAGCGATGATGAAGTGCCAAGCCTCCCCGCCAAGATGATCAATTCAGCCCTCGCAGAAATTGAAAAAGGAAAAATATGCGAAAAGACGGGCTGCAAAAGACCCGCAACCCATGAATTTGAAGGGAAAAATTTTTGCGGACGTCACTATGCCGGGGCCATGAACAGAAAGCGGTTAAAGGGCAAGAAATACCCCGAGGGGTATCAGGATGGTCTTTATCGGCTAACGATAAGCCGCGTGGGAGACAGGCAAAATGTTTTTTGCGTTAATGTGCCGTCAACATTTGCACGGGATATTATTGACGAGGCGATGGGCCTGAGGAGGCAATCAAATGAGAGATAGGGAAATTTCGCGGTATGAAATCCGCAAAAGGCTCAGGGAGATCCTGGCTTATCATGCGGGGTTTGACCAGGCCGTCACGCTGCGGGATCTCACGGCATTGATCCTTGGGCGGCCCGTGGATAAGCTTGAAGCTTACGACGGCGCGGGCCGGGCCGTAAGGCAGGAAATCTCCAATCTGATACATGAGGAGGGCCTGCCGGTTATGAGCAGCCCCCAGGGATATTTCCTGGTCGCAAACAAGGCGGAAATCGAAGCCTGCGCCAGGAAGCTGAGGTCTCAGGCCCTGGCGATCCTGGCCCGCGAGGCCAAATTGAAAAAAGTCTCCCTGGTGGAAGTCACCGGGCAGCTTACCCTGGACCTGGTGCGGGATGTGGAGGAGCGCAAAAAGGCAGAGCCAGAGGCTTCCGAGATCCCCGCACGATACGAGGTGATCACCAAGTTCCTGGAGGATCCCCTGGACGCGGACACACTGCACCGGCTCCAGGAGAGCCACGGCGCAATGTTCATGCCGCGCAAGAAGCTGGAACACATCCGGGGCACGGTCAAGAATTTGATGGAGATGCTGGAAGGGTAAAATATTCCAGGCAGCCACGCGGCGCAGCGGATGGAGCTCACGCGAGGAGTACTTTTATAAATGGGCGAAAGACGTAAACCATCGGTCGTTATATTGCTCAGGATTCCAGGCAAAAAATCTCAAAAGTTAGAAATATTCAAGGCAGGTCTCTGGGAGCCTTTGTTTCAGAAAACATATAATCGATATAGGCTCAGGATCAACGGGAAATGGTGGCCGCCGATGAATAAAGTACCTGTTCATAAAATGACAAATGGAAAATATAGATTTTGGTTAAAGTATGAAATCAGAGATCTTCTTTGGTCATCTATCAAGACATGGTTTTAAATATTTGATGGAGATGCTGGAGGGGTGAGCTGCTATGGGTAACGTAGAAGTATGGATCATACCGGCAAAAAAGAAAATCCTGGTAACCGAATATCCGGGTCCACCGGCGGCAATATGCGGCTTTCTTTCTCAGGAGGCCAAGGAAGCCGCGCAAAAAAGAGGCCATGCCACGATTTCAGAGATCGGCTTTCCAAGCGAATGCCTTTTAGGAAGCTTTGAGAGCCCGACATTCGGATGGGGAAAGGCAAAAGAAGCGGCTGAAACTAAAGCTAAAGAGCTGGGATATATCGTTGAATATGAGCCTTTCATGGATCTTGAAGATGAAGATTATTGATAGAGAGGTCAAGAATTTGATGGAAAAGTTGGTGGGATAAATGAAAGCTATAACTCTATGGCAGCCCTGGGCAAGCTTTGTTACCTGCGGTATTAAAACAATTGAAACCCGGAGTTGGGGGACGAAGTACCGGGGTCTTTTGGCTATTCATGCATCCAAAAAACCAGTTGATAATTATACAATGATGCAAATCAAAGAAAGGCTTCCTAATTATGTAAATGCAAACTTACCTAAAGTTTATCCACTTGGGAAAATATTGGCAATTGTTGAATTAAAATATACTTATCGGCTATTCACTGTATTTTTGGAATCATTTAACATGGTAGAACTGGTTCTCGGAGATTATACCCCAGGACGCTTTGCTTGGCACTTGGTGCTCAAAAAAAGGCTAAAAGATCCGATTCCAGCGCGTGGTTACCAAGGATTATGGACCTGGAATCCACCTAACACATTAGAAATATAAAAATTATGAATGTTCATGTTGACATATACGACATTCCACCGAGACCTCCACGGCACGAAGGCCCGCCGCGGCTGCCATCGTCAAAGCAGCGCGAATATCACCTGGACCTGGCGCGGCGGGTGGTGGAAAAGGTCGAGCCCGATGACCAGGAGGCCTGGCTAAAAGGTTTTTGCAGAAAGGCCATCGGGAAAGATAAGCCGGTGACCGCCCAGGACCACAACCGGATAATAACTGCCCTCGAGCACAAAACCGGCAGGCGGGACCGGGCCGGGCTCAGGACGCCGCCCAAATTGCTGCAAAAGATGTGGATCCTGGCCCGCAGCGGCCCGGGAGAGTTGATCTTGCGGGACATCGTGCGCGAGGTCACGGGCCACCGGACAGATTCCACCCGACACCTCAAGCGCCGTGAGGCTCTGGAAGTGATCAGGAGACTCCGGTAGTAGGGGCGGGATTTATCCCGCCCGGAGTGGAGGTGAGCATGGAGCGTAAGGTTATAAGGCCAAGGGATATAGCCAAAATATTAGGAGTAAGTCGCAGTACGGCACAGCGAATGCTCGATGATGGGCGTCTCCTCAAGCTGAAATTTTCCAGTAGATGCATAGGCACAACAAAAGAATCAATCCAGAATCTTATAGATAAAGCTGAATTTCAAGGGCTTGAAGATTAATAACCTCATTTTGTTAGTCATATTAGTCATATTAACCCACCAAACTATTTTTCCAATCTAAACTGTTCTTAATCGTTTCATTTTTACCTCCTTTTGGTTAAGGCCCCGGCAGGGTGGGCCGGGGCCTTTTTTAAAATCAATATTTACAGGGCATGGGCCAGGGATAAGGGGCCGCCGGGGGAGACGGCCCCGGGGATGTAAATATGGCGCTCAGCGCTGTCAATAAGTCTCAACGAAGAGACATCTCCCCCAACTTTCTACCAAACATTACAGGGGGCAAATCCCAGATATGTAATGATGCCGGGGGGCGGGATGATCTCCCGCCCGGGGTGGGCGGGGATCACTCCCCGCCCATATCGGCGGGAAGATGACCAAAAATCCTTACAAAAAAATCGTCATTGATACAGCCTTCGAGTTTGACGTTGATCCGTATTTGATCCACGCGGTCATCCAGGTCGAGTCGGGCTGGCACATCGATGCCCTTTCGCCCGCAGGTGCCGCCGGGCTGATGCAGCTAATGCCGAATACTTTTGTGGCGATGGCCCAGAGGCTTCGGATCGATGTCCCGGACATCTGCAGCCCCGTGCAAAACATCCGCTGCGGCACATATTATCTGAGACGCCAGTATGACAAATTCCCGACAGTAAGAGACAAGCGGGAGCGGTGGAAGTTCGCCCTGGCCTGCTATAACTGCGGTCCCGGATATGTGCAGCTTGCGATGAGGCTCGCTGAAATCCGGCATGACAAGCTTTGCCAAACCTGGGAGATAACGAAAAAATTTTTGAGGCATGAGCAATGTTTTATAAATCAAAGACAGCCTGACGGCTCGGTTGCGTGTAAGCGGCCTTATGCTGACCAGGTCATCAACTATGTGGGCAGGGTTATGGTGGCCTGGGACAAGGCTAGGTTTTACGGGGAGTACAAAAATGGTCCCCCCCTTTACAAAGAGGGGGGTTAGGGGGGATTTAAATGAAAAACACGACAATATACACCGCAGCCGGGGTGGGACTTTGCATCTCGATAATCGTGGTTTGGGCGCTCGAAGCTTTCGCAGGCGTCAAGGTCCCGGCCGAGGTTGCCGCGGCTTTTGGCTACACGGCCAGCTTCGGCCTGAGCCGTTTCATCAAATAATGAGATTCCTTCACATCAGCGACCGACACTGGCGCTCGCACAAAGAGGATAACGCGGCCAATCTGCTTCTCCAGGAGATTCTCGACGAGCGGTTCCGCGGTCATTATATCATCGAGACCGGCGACATCACCGACGACGGCCACAAAGCGCAATACGAGCACGTCCAGGAGGCGATGGAGTCGTGGATGGGAAAGTGGATTTTCTGCCCGGGCAATCACGATTACGGATGGGCGGGCAACTTCTACGAGCCCGAGCGCGCCGTGCGGTTCGACAAGATGTTGACTATCCCGTTCGGGCAGCCGGGAACTTTTTCCAAAGTTGTAGAGAATCAGGTCGAAGATCCGGTGGTCACCACGATTAAGGACGAAACCGCGACCGTGATGCTCATTGCCCTGAACTCAAACCTGGCGACCGTGTGGCCTTTCGACTTCGCCTGCGGCATGATCGGCTTCGAGCAGCTCTTGAAACTCGACGGAATACTCGGAAACGCTGATCCCGACGCGGTCAAAATAATCTTCTTCCACCATCACCCCTGGACGCACGGACATCCCTTCATGAGGCTGAAGGATGCTGAGGACTTGCTGAGCTGCATATACAAGCGCGTGGACGTGGTGCTCTTCGGCCACATGCACAAGCACGCGCAGTGGAAGAGCCGCTGTGGCATCCCGTGGGCCGTCGCCGCGCCCAGCTCGCCCGAATGGAAATATGTCAACGAGATCGTGGTCGTCAATAAAACGATCGCGGTCAGAACCGTCGCCCTGTGAGGAGGGTAAAACTATGAAACGTCTCATCATAATTATTTCGCTGGCAGGGCTGGTGCTTTCCGTCTGCGGCCCGCAGGTGCGACAGAATGTCATTAAGGTTACCGATGAATTTGCGGCGGACATCAAAAATTTTGAGGAGACCTCCCTGACCCTGGCGAAAGTCACGCCCTTCCTTGTCTGCTGGATACGGGAGGAGTTAGGGCACAATTTCGTGGAGCTGCGCCACTACGCTGTCGAGCTGCTGGACAAACTGGATAAGCTTTCGAAAAAAGATGCTTTAACTCCATGCGAGGCAGCGAGGATTTCCGCCATGTGGGCCAGATTCGCGCAAAGCTTTGCGCTCGAGGTGCTGAAAATCTACGCGCCGGATGTGCTTAATTTTTTGAAAATATTTTAAGGAGACAGCCTGATGGCCTTGTTGACACATAACAAAATTCGTCAGTTTAAAGAAGTACTCCTCGCGGTAAAGGACGAGCTGAGCAAAGAGCACTACGTGGATCTGTGCAAGAGCGAACGGCGGATCAAGGACCTGGTGGCCGCGATTTTTATGGAGCTGGCGGACCTTGAGCAGCAATTAAAGGCCGGTAATGTGCGCGCGGAGAGGGAAGATCCTGTCGAGGACAGCTTCAGCAGGGCAATAAATCTCTTTGTCGAAGCAAAGAAATTGAAGCTGGAAGGCGACAAGGAAACCCTCAAGCACTTCCGGGACTGAGATGGATCCCGGGATTATCAGCATGGCCGAGCGGATTGCCCAATCCAGCGGGGTTGCCCTTGTCTTGAGCCTGGTCTTTAACATTTTGCTGCTTTCGGCCGTGCGGAAGCTTTACCGGGAGAACCAGGATCTGCACAAAAAAATGGAAAAATTCCTTGAGATCATCCTGCCCTGGATAAGGAGGGAGCCGTGAGGTGGATCAAGCGCTGGTGGATCAGAAGGAAATACATGCGCGCTTACCGCGCCTTCATAGGGGCGCTGGCCATTAAGGCAGCAAACGACCTGGAGCGGCGCTGTGCCGAAAAGATATCAGCGCGAAGCTATTGAAACGGCCTATGGCTACTATGTCCAGGGGCTTAATGCCGAGGAGATAGCCCGGCGCATGCGCTCTGAGGGTTATCCGACCTTCTCGGTTTTTACCCTTACGAGCAGGCAGCCGGACGGCAAAGGGAAGCCCAAGGGATGGATACACCGATATGACTGGGAGGAAAGCCGCGCCAAAACTCAGGCCGTCAAGATGCATCTGGCTGAAGCCTGCAGCGACCTGGAGGATCACATCCTGGCCGACTACACGGCCATCCGGGGCAAGCTGGTTGACAAGGTCCAGTCAGCCACAATCGACCGGGAGGATTTGCAATTACTGCTCAGGGTGGATGACCTGATCCTGGGCATCGAGAGATCGCGCAAGGCAAGGGAGACAGCCCGGGACAGGCTCAGAGAAACGCGGGATATGCTCGAGGAGATGGTTAATTATCTGAAGCAAATCAAAGACAGGGATGCATTGTCGATTATCCAGGATCACCTGGAGGGCTTCACGGATTACGTGAGAAAGAAGTATGCGGCTTAAAGTATTAAAAATATATTTAATCATTGCTGCTGCAACGCTATTGTGTACACCCGCGCTGGCTGCGGATCTTGATTATGTCATGGCCTGGACTGCAAAGGAGATGAAAATCGAGATGCAAAAGGATATTCAAAAGCCGCTGATTATAAGATTTGGAATGCAATCATGCGTGAAGGAATCTATAAGAAGCATCCTTATTCAAACTACTTTCCCACTAACATCAGAAGCAATAAAAAATATTGAATTTTTTGCACAGAATATCGACTCTTTTTATTATCCCCGCGCTAATATAGTTTTTCTTTCGCCTCAGGCTAACGATGGGCTTCTGGCACATGAAATTGTCCATTATTTTCAATCTAAATATCGCAATCAAATCAATTCTTACGATGCGGAGATAGAAGCGTTGGTGATAGAGAGGCGCTACTGCCGGGAGCATGGGCTACCGATCCCTAATCGATTGTAACAATGAAAAGATTAAGCCTCAAACAATTCAAGGACGATATCGCGGGCCTGAGGAAGCTCATAGAGGCCTCCACGTCGCCCTTTGCTGATAATACTCCGGCGGGAAAACGCAGGCGGAAAAAGGCCGCCCTTGCTGATTTATACAAGTTCGGGGAGACTTATTTTCCGCATTACCTGACCTGCCCCGGATCTAGGCTACACCGGGACCTTGCGCGCGATATCCAGGAGCTCGTGAAGGAGGCGGAAAAGACGGGCAAGGGCGGCCAGGAAGCCTTGGCGGCTCCCCGCGGCTTTGCCAAGTCCACTTGGGCAAGCCTTATAGCGCCCATCTGGTGCGTGGCAGGCAAATCCAGGAGATTCATTGCTTTATTCTCAGACACCTCGGGCCAGGCCAATGATTTCCTGGAAATTATCAAGCTCGAGCTGGAGAGCAACCAGAGGCTGCAGCAGGACTTCCCCGAGATCTGCGGCGAGGGGCCGACATGGCAGGTGGGCAATATCCTCACCGCAAACGGCGTGCGGATCAAGGCATGGGGCTCCGGAAAGCGCCTGAGGGGTGCAAGGCACGGGCAGCACCGGCCCGACCTATGCATCGTTGACGACCCGCAAAACGATGAGAACGTGGTAAGCGCCGAGCAGCGCGAAAAGGACCGGAGATGGTTTTTCCGTGCGCTGCGGCGCGCCGGGCAGCCCGATACGGTCACCCTGGTGGCATTTACGATTATCCATCATGCATGCCTGGGCGCAGAGCTACTGAAAAACCCGGCCTGGAGGGGCCGGAAATACAAGGCGGTTATCTCCTGGTCTCAGAGCAAGCTCTGGGAATGGTGGGAGCAAATTTTCACGGACAAGGAGAGAGAAGACCGCGAGCAGGCCGCGGACGCGTTCTTTGAGAAGCACAAGAAGAAGATGCTCGAGGGCACGGAGGTGCTCTGGCCCGAGCGGTACAGCTACTACGACCTTGTCAAGATGCGCATAACCGACGGCCCGGCGCATTTCGACTCCGAGATGCAGAACGAGCCGCTGGATCCGGAAACTGCTATTTTCCTGGAGGAGTGGATTCACTGGTACGAGGACGAGGAAATTGAGAATAAAAGTCTTATAAAGGTAACTGCGGTTGACCCGTCTCTGGGCAAGCAGAGCAGCAGGTCAGATCCTTCCGCCATTGTGACGCTGGGCTTTGAAAGAGACATCGGGATTTTTTACGTGCTCGAGGCGGACATCCGCAAGCGCCATCCGGACAAGATAATCGACGATCAATTCTCTTCTTATCAATATTACAGACCTCATCGGATCAGGATTGAGGAAACTCAGTTTCAGGAATTTTTTAAGGACGAAGTTGTGCGGCGCGGCCAGGAAATAGGCATGTTTTTGCCGGTCGAGGGCTATAAGCCCATTACCGACAAGCTAATGCGCATTCATCGCCTACAGCCGCACGTAAAGAACGGAATTATCCGGTTTTCAAAGAGGCACAAGACCTTGATCGAGCAGTTGCTTAATTTACCGAAGGGCGACCACGACGACGGCCCGGATGCGCTCGAGATGGCCTTCAGTTTGGGCGAGGAAATCGCCGGGGGCACTCCGGAGTTTATAAGCGTGCGCAAGAGCCGCTATGCAGGCATGGGCAGGGGTGCATGGTAATGGCTGAGAATAAAAAAACAACCAGGCGCAAAAAGCCCGAAATTGCAAGGATAGTGCAGCCGAAGCGCACCGATGCGCTGGTGGGAGCATACGGCGGGGCCATGACGCCGGAAACTCTGGCTTCGATCCATTACTCCGCTGACCTGGGGGACATCGACCAGGCCATGCGGCTCTACTCGGATGTGATCAGCAAGGACCTCCACCTGGCGAGCGTGATCGAGACCCGCAGCGGCGCGGTTGTGGGCTGCGAGCGGGAGATAACGCCGGGCACCGACGACGCCCAGGGAGAGAAGGACGCCGACCTGGTGCGCGAGGTACTCGAGGCCATCCCGGATTTTGACACCGCCATGATGTCGCTTCTGGAAGCCGCGCCTTACGGCTTTGCCTGCCCGGAAATCATGTGGGCCACGGACGGCCGCTGGATATACATCGAGAGCCTTGACGAGGTCCTGCAGCACCGGTTCACGTTCCGCGGGCCTGACTGGGAGCTGCTCAAACAGCCTCGGCTTTTGACAGAGGAATGGGGCAGCAAGAGCGAGGAAATCCCGGCGGAAAAATTTTTGTTTCACCGGTTTCGGCCCCGGGGCGGTTACGTCGTGCGCTCCGGTTTGATGCGGGGCCTGGTCTGGTGGTGGCTGTTCAAGAATTATTCGGTCAAAGATTGGGTTTCCTTCATGGAAAAATTCGGCCAGGGCTTTGTCCTGGGCAAATATGATCCTGCTTCCTCTCCCGGGGATCGTGATGTTCTCGAAATCGCGGTCAAAAACATGGCCACCGAATTGGCCGCCATAATCTCGAAAAATACTGAGATCGAAACCCGGGAGTTTCGCGGGACGGCTTCGCTCAACATGTTCGAGGATTTCAATCAGTTTGCAAACGCCGAGATGTCCAAGCGGGTGCTGGGCCAAACCCTGACAACCCAGGAGGGAAAGTCGGGATCGTACGCGCTGGGAAAAGTGCACGGAGACGTGCGGCAGGACATACTCGAGTGGGATGCCAGGTGCCTCATGGGCACCGTCCAGCGGGGCTTGGTGGAGCCCATCGTGATTTACAACTACGGCCCGCGCGACAAGTATCCGAAATTTCTGATCCGCTACCAGCCGCCCGCGGACCTCAAGGCCCTTGCTGACCGCGACAAGATCCTAGTTGTGGACATGGGAGCGCCCCTGCCTCTCTCGTATGTGCGCGATACCTACGGGATACCGGAGCCCGAGGGCGACGAGCCGGTGCTGGGAGGAGTAATCCCCTCACCTCAGCCATCTCCTGAGGAGAAGGGAGAAAAATCTGCGGAATTTCAGGAAGCGGGCGAAATCGCCGGCCTGGATGCGCTGGTCAAGAGCCTCACAATCGAGCTCTCAGAGGATGCAATCGGGAAAATCCTGGGAAATGTAGGCAGCCGGATAAAGGCATTCGAGGGCGGATTATTGAGCATGGTCCAGGGCCGGGTGAGGGGCGAGATCAACGGCCTGGTGCGTGGCCAGATAAGCATCGCCGATGCAACAAATAATCTCGAAGCGTTTTTTTCAAGCGACAGGTTCAAGGATCCTGACAGCGGCGAGTACACAATGGACCCCCGGGCCAGGGCCGAGATGTATGTTAGAAACGAGCTTAAACAGGTTTACCGCGACACGGCGCTGGAAAACGCAAAAGAGGCTTATCCGAACCAGCAATTGTATGCTTTTTCGCGCGGCCCCAGGGATGCACGGACGGAGGATGACAGCCGCGCCATCGAAGCCCTGACAAACTGGGAATATGGGGGCACGCCCATGCCGCTTGAGCAGTACTGGGCTCACCCGACCGTCCAGGCCTCCCACAGGCCTAACGACCGGGGCCGCGATGTTATATGGCCATTATTGCGCTTTCCCGAGGAAGTGCAGAGGATGATAAGGGCGCGATATGGATAAGCTGAGCACAATACTGGGATCCGGCAGTCACAAGCGGTACGGGCTTACAATAGCAGCAATTATTTTGAGCTCTTTCTCTCTTGTAATGGGAGGAATCGCAATTTTGTTTCTTATGAGCATATAGCACAGCAAATGCAATACACGTGGTGGCAATATCTTCTTTACGAATATGGCGCAATATTATTCTTTTTGATGCTCTGCATCGCGGCTTTGATTTTAGGCATCTTTATCAAGAAAAGGGGGATTGAGTAATGCCCGTACCGAACAATCCATCAAATTACGGCAAATCGCCCGAAGGCACCGCGTGGGATTTTAGCGCGGCGGATTACACGATCGAGCAATTAATTTCAGCCTGCACCTGGATTGCGGATAAGCCAAAAGACGAGCTGGCAAAATCGGACTGCAAGCTGCCGCACCACAAGCCCGATGGCACGCTGATATGGCGGGGAGTTTCCGCAGCCGGTAATGCCATCCGGGGGGCGCGCGGCGGCGTGGATATCCCCTCCGGAGACCTTGACCGCGTGAAGGCCCACCTGGCAGCCCATTATCACGAGTTCGAGCGCAAGGCCCCCTGGGAGGTGGCAAACATGACATTTTCAGACAGAGTAAAATTTTATAGCTGGCCAGGACAGGACACTGTCAGCCGTGTGAGCAAAATCGCATCTTACTTTTGGTTTCCAGTTAAGCTGAATCCGCGACCAAACCCCGGCGAAGCCAAAGAAGAATTTTTAATCCGTTGCATGGAAGATCCCGAGATGGCCGAATTTGATGATGAAAATCGGGCTCTCATCTGCTATGCGCACTTTGAATTATCTCAAAAAAAACACGAGGCTCCTGCGGAGATGGCGGGCTTTGACGACGAGATTGAAGTATTCCGGGCCGGGGAATATCCGCAGGCCACGATCACCGAAAGAGATCTTGATGATGTTGTAAAAGATTACAGCCCTGAAATTCACGAGGCTCCCGTTGTAATCGGCCACCCGGAGCACAATCACCCGGCCTTCGGCTGGGTCGAGAAACTGCGGAGGCAGGGCAAAACCCTGCTGGTAAAAATCAACAACGTGGTCCCCGAGTTTGCGGAGCTCGTCAAGCAGGGCTTATTGAAAAAGCGGAGCGCATCATTTCTCAGGCCGCACCGCAGCCCCACGGGCCGGTGGTATCTCGGGCACGTGGGCTTTCTGGGGGCAAAATCGCCCGAGGTGAAAGGACTGAAAGATATTGCTTTTGCCGATGAAAAAGATCGGGTCGAAATAACGTTTGAACAGGAGGAAATAGATATGACTCAAGAGGACATCAAAAAAATGGTGGAGGCCGAATCCAAAAAGGCAGCAGATGCTGTGAGGGCGGAATTCACTGAAAAAGCCACGGCCCTGGAGGCGGAAAACAAGAGGTTGAGCGATGAGGCCGCCAGGGCAAAGGAGCGGGCCGACAAGGTGGCACTCGAGGCGGCCCGGCGGGATGCTGAAATTTTCTGCGAGGGGCTCATCAGGGACGGCAAACTCACGCCCGGTCTGATGGATATGGGGCTTGTCAGCTTCATGCTCTCCCTCGAGGGCGAAGAGGCCACGGTGGAATTCGCCGAGACCGGGAAAGATCCCCAGAAGCTTGCTCCCCGGGCCTGGCTGCAAAAGTGGCTTGAGAGCATGCCAAAATTTGTCAACTTCGCCCGGATTGTCGGGGAAGGCGATGCGGGCTCATTCAGCGCGGTGGATCCAAAAACCGGGCAGCCCGTGGATCCGGAGCGGATGGCTTTGCACAGAAAAGTTACGAGATACATGGAGGAGCACAAGGATATCAGCTACTCGCAGGCTTACAACATCGTGAGGAGAAAAGCTGCTTAACCCCTTATGTGGCGCGGGCTTTTAGCCCGCGAATCATGGGGCAAAGGGAAATATAAGGAGGATCAGTATGGCGACAGGACAGATGACTTACAAGCCTTTAATGACAGAGGAGTTTACGGCCAGCGGCGCTATAACAAAAAGGCGCTTTGTTGGCTACGATGGCGCTCAGATCAGCGCCGAGGGAACAAAAGCCCGGGGCGTGTCATTGTTTGATGTCGATACCACGCGCATAGGCACAATTATCACCAGGGGCACGGTCCTGGTGGAAGCCTGCGGGGCCATCGCCATCGGGGATGCCGTGGGTTCCGACGCCGACGGCAAGGCCAAAAAGGCGGCGGAAATACTGGTGGATATCGGCGGCACCGTGCTGCCCGGCAATTTACTGATCAGCATCGTCCAGGGATACGCAAAAGAAGCGGCCGCCGAGGACGAGGACGTTATCGAGGTTGACCTGGTCAAATAGCGTAGCGCGGGCATCTTACCCGTGATTGACAGGAGGAAATTCATATGGCTGGAAGATTATCAGAATTGAGGGGCGCGGACCCGGTGCTTTCGAGCATCGCCCTGGGTTACAAAGATCCGCAATTCGTCGGGGAGGCAATCTTTCCCATCATACCGGTGGATAAAGAGGCCGGGAGGTTCCCGACATTCGGCAAGGAGGCTTTTCGGCTTTACAACACGGCCAGGGCGCTTCGGGGCAGGTCGGCGCGTGTCGACTTCGGCGTGGGCTGGGATACCTATCTCACAGAGGAAGACTCCCTCGAGTCCGCGATTGACCGGAGGGAAATGGCCGAGGCCACGCCGCCGGTCGATCCCGAGGAAATCGCCACGAAAATCACAATGCAGGGGATTTTGAGGACGCGCGAAAAGAGATACGCCGATCTTGCCACCACGGCCGGAAATTACGCCACGGGCAATAAATCAACCCTCTCGGGCGATGACCAGTGGAGCAACGACAATTCGGATCCTATTCAGGCCCTGGAGGATGCAAAAGACGTAATCGAGGGCAAGATCGGAGTCGAGCCGAATGTGCTGCTTTTGGGCCGAAAAGTTTACAAAGCCCTCAAGCACCATCCCAAAATATTGGGCAGGATCCAGTACTCGCAGCGCGGCGTGATTACGGTCGAGCTTTTGGGCGAGATTCTGGATATCGCTCAGATCGTGGTGGGGCGGGGCAACTATGCAAGCGGCAAGCCGGGCTCTGAGACTTTTACGTCCATCTGGGGAAGATATGCAATCCTGGCTTACACGCCGCCAAGCGGAGAGGGCGCAATCGGGGTGCCCAGCTATGGCTACACCTTCAGGCGCAGGGGCTACCCGAGGACGCCGCGGTCTTATTACGATGAGTCGCACAAATCCGACGTGGTCGAGACCAGCGATAATACTGACGAGAAGATGTGCTCCGATGTGGCGGGTTATCTCTTTTCCGACAGCGTGGCTGCCTGATGGCTTACTGCACTAAAAATGATCTTCCCATCTCCCTGGCCCTGGCCAGGGAGTACGTGACGGATACGGGCTCCGAGACCGATGCTGAAAAGGATGCCCGGATCGCCGCGATCATCGACCAGGCCCAGTCCGAAGTTGACGGTTATGTGGGGGTGCAGCACGGCATCCCGCTTGACCCGGTGCCCAAAGTGATCCGCGACGTGACGGCAAGGATCGCCGTCTACAGGCTGGCATACCGCAAGGGCAAGACGGACGCTTACCAGCGCGATTACGACGAGGCAATACGGTTTTTGCGGGATGTTTCGACCGGCAAGGCCACTTTAGGCCCCGAGACGGGCGGTGAGCAGGAAGCGGCGCGGGAGGACGGCGGGTCGGTGCAGGTCAATGACCGGGTCTTTACTAGGGATAAATTGAGTGGATTTTGATGATAAAGATCGAGCAAAAAGGCCGGGTCTGGAAATTTGACCCGGGGAAAATAAAGCCCAACAGAACGCTGATGCTCCAGGTTGGAGAGGCCGCGGTTGAGGGGTACAAATACAGGCTGGATAAGGGCAGAGGCATTGACGATGCCGGGAATGAGATCGCGCTGGCACCTCTTTCGGCGCTGACCGTGGGGCGGAAAGGATCATCCCTGCCCCTGGTGGACACGGGCGGGATGCAGGATAGCTTTCGTGTTTCGCAGGTCAGCAATACAAGGGCGGTTTTGGCTTTTACCCCCGAGCAGGCGCTGAAAGCCGCGGTGCACCAGAGGGGCGCTGTAATCGTGCCGAGGCAGGCAAAAGCGCTGCGGATCCCGGTAAGCAAGACGGCGGCAATTTATAGAAAAAAGGCTGAGATCCCGGCGCGGCCCCATATGGGATTATCCAAAAGGGACCGGGAAGATATCCGCGGGGTCTTGAGGGTCTGGATGCGCGGGGTTTTTAAGGATTAATCAATGGCCATTATCGACACCGGCGATTATATGTCCGAATTCGGGGAAAACCTCGAGACTTATCTCAAGGATAACCTGGCGAGCATCCAGTTCAAGAACAGAAATCCGGATGTCAAGCATGATTACCCGCGCGAGCGCGATGTGCCGCCGTGCATCAGGATAATCGTACCCAGGGCCAGCAGGGATTACCAGGATGGAATCCCGATTTTGAATATCCGGGCCAGATTGATATTTACCGGCCAGGATGTCAATGACCAGGCAAAGGAGGTCGAGACCTGGGGAATCAAGATAGCAAAGCTAGCCTGCGGGGACAGGGAGGATCAAAAAAATTACTGGCAAACCGGCGGTTACATGATCCGCGTTTACTACGAGGACGTGGAAATATTTTTGATCGAAAAAGAAAGCGGCTCCCTCGAGGTCTCAGGCTCGGTGGAGCTGGTGGGAGAAAAAAAGTTATAGGAGGCTGAAGCATGAAAAAGAAAACTTCACTAATGGAAATACTGGTTATCCTGTCGCTTATTATCTTCCTGGCATGGTCGTATCAGTTCATGCACGGGGAAGGCAACGAGGGGGCAAGCGTCAGGTGGCTCAAGGATAAGCTGACAAAGTTTGGTGACCAGGATGCCCACGCCCAGTCCAGGCAGGTGGTCAGCCCGCTGCTGTTCGCGGGATCTCCCAGTTACACGCTGACCAACACGGCGGTGGCATACACTGATCCCATTGCTGTCTGGGCATCGGAGAGGTTCGCGCTGCAAACTATCCTCACGGATGGCGTGGATACAGATGTTGATATTTCCTGGCAGGCAGGGACCTCGGCCAGCGGCACATTCTACGGATGGACCGGGGTTGCAACGGTATTGAAAGAGGCTGCATCCGCCAGCGAGTACAGGCTCATCGACACCAGCAAGGGCCATATCGCCCCGTATGTGCGGATAAAATATGAAGGATCAGGATCGCACAGCACGGTTGTCATCAGCGGGAACCTAATTCACAAATAATAAACTATTGCAAAATTAGCAATTTTTAAAAACAGGAGGAAAAACAATGATGCTTAAAAAGAGAAATACGTTGATCTTCTTGATCACCATGCTGGTTATCGCCCTGGGATCGCTGGGGCTGCTGAGATTTACCGATGTAGGCCGCGTTGTGATGGGGCCTCGCTATGTCATAGCGGCCCCTACCTACACTCCCATCGAGGCAACTTCGCTGCTCGATATACAGGGGCTTACTGCTCAAAGCGCCACGCAGAATTTCCCGATCGGCACCAGAATCGTGGTGGGTGAACGGGTTTTCCGATACGCAAAAGCAGGCGGGACGCTTGTCGCAGGCAAGGCCCTGGTGGCGGAAGCGAGCAAATCCGATCATGTCGATCTGGTGCCTTCGGCCGCTGCTTCTACCGGCGATAAAACCATAAGCCTGACCAATGGTGCCAGCACAGCAATAACGGCGGACATGTATGCTGAAGGTTATCTTTTCGGCAACGATGGTACGGGCCAGGGATATATTTACAGAATTGCTTCAAACACGGCTGCCGCCACATCGGCAGTGACAACCGTTACCTTAAAAGATGCACTTCTCGTTGATGTTACAGCGGATGCCAACAACGAGTTCGGCCTGATGAAAAACGTTTGGGCCGCAGTCACGCATAGTGCCACCGAGGAGTTGCTGTTTGTGGGTGTGCCTCTGATTGCTGTAACCGACACATATTATTTCTGGTGCCAGACCTGGGGTCCTGCGATGATGCTGAGATATACCACCGATGCCGTGGCCTCAATGCTGTCGCTGGGGGTCAACACGGCTGGAGCGATGCAACCAGCACTAGGTGAATGGACGGCAACTTTCAGCGTGACGGTGGCCAATAATTCGATGAAAAAGAGTCCCGGAATGGCGATCGGTTGGCCTTTCGCCGGAGTGGGAGGCGAATATCGGCCGATCTGGTTGATGGTTAGTCCATAACTTTAAAATGTCGCAGTGGCTTGTAATTCTCGAACGCGCGATCACGGCATCCGGCGGCGGGGGGCAGGCCCTCACGCCGGAGCGGCTCAAGGGGATCGCGTTTCACCTGGTGGTGGAGGCTGCCACGGCCACAACTCTTTTCGATTTCGCAATCAAAAATGCCAAGGGATTTAAGGTGTACCGCAGGGCACAGCAAAAGGGAATCATGAACGAGGGAGGGCTGGAGATACCTCTCTTGGGACCAATGACGTTGTTAATCGAAAACGCCACCAAAGACGAGGATTTTGATGTTGTCATCTATCACAGGCTGGCAGGCGGTTAATACTGTTCTGTTATTACTCATAGCCATTGCGTTGTGGAGCGATCTTTTGGGCCGTATCCTGGGCGGAGGGAGATGGCGTATCGCCGGGCGATGGACACGGCAGAAATCCGTTGCCGGGAAGAGGAAAATAAGGAATGCCGCAGGACGATTTAGGACGGGAAGTGGTGGTGATCCACGAACCACTACTGACCACGGTGATTAACCGCACAGGCGGTTTGGTATCGTCAATTGAGGAGACGGACCTGAGAGGCCGGAAAAGGACAAGCACGATAACCAGGGACGGGGACGGGAACGTGACCCAGGTGGAGGAGAGCATTAGTTAATGGGACTTTTTCGGCTCATAGAGGGCATGGTCCAGGCCCGACTCATGGGTAAAACCGCCGGCGGTTCCCAGGTGCAGGTCAAGGTCGATGACGACGGCGTGATACAGTTGACCTTTCCGCCGCATGCCCTGGTGGGAGCGAATCACGAAGCATCCGGGCTCACGGTGGGCCATGTGCTACGGGCCACGGCAGAAGCAGCTTTTGCCTTCCAGGCTATCCAGTCGGAGGATTTGCCGAAACCAATTGAGCTTGAGAGAGCAAGTGCCGACAATTTAGTCCTCACGGCCAAGGTTACGGGCGATACCTATAATAGACTGGAAATCTATGCGGACGGGACCATCAAGCTGGGCGATGGGACTGCAGCGGATGCGTTCTTTGGCAGGCTTGCGGCTGGTCTGCTAGGAGATAGCACAACGAAAATATGGACACCGGACAGGAAAGGTCTTGCGGAAGGCCGCCTTGAGCGTAAAGATGTGGATACTGCCAGGCTGGTGGGGTTCGCAGGAACCAGCAAGCTAATCTCAGTCAAAGAAAATTATACATCGCTCACTTCTGATATCGAGCGAGCACTTACCGCCGGGAATTATCTTCTGAATGCCGATGGAAGCATTAGTACAACTAACCCGGCGGCTGATACTCTCTATCATGCCTATCTCCTCGGGCCTGGACATTCAACTAATCCCAATGAGCTCAGATTTTGCGCCACCGGACCTGCTGATGGTTATCTAGGAGATACAGGTGACGCGGCCCATTGCCGGCATGTCGGCTGGATTAGAACTAATACCAGCACGCAGATATTGGCCAATGGTCATATTGTCAGCCGGCTCAATATGATGTTCGACAGGATAGGCAATTCCATCACTGCGAATGAATGGTTCTCAAATACACAAGCCTCGACCTGGGAAGATATAGGCGTGACGGAAAGTTTCTTATGGCCGCCGAATATAGCCATTTTAATAATTTTTAATGTCATATCATATCATGGGGCAGCAGGACAGGGTAACATGGCCCGAATAAGCCTTGTCCAGAAGGGTGAAACTTCTCTTGAGCCGTATTGGGTGGAACCTGTTACGAATTACAGGATGGTTCATACCGGATTCCATTACTCACGAAATGGAGCATCTCCCGTTTATGAAACCATAAAAGTACAGGGATGGACAGGTCAGGTCAGTCCAGATACGTCATCCTTTCACAAAAAGAACACTTCGACCGATTTTGTTGTTCTGTTTCTTCCAGAGGAGTTAGCCTCATGACCATAGAAAAAAAAGGTGTTTTCCTTTGGGATGCAATCATTGTGGCTTTGAAAAAAGCAGATCCACACTGCGGAATCGAAGGCTACGATGGAGATGAGATATTTCTGCATAGAATGGTTGTGAAACCATCTTCTCCAGACAAAGCTACCGCATTGGAAACCGTCCTTAATAATCATGACGCCGAAGCTGCCCTGGCTGCCGAAACAGCCAAAAAGGAACGCATGGCAAAGGCCCCTGTTGAGCTTTTCAAACTGCAGAAGCTTGCTGGCAAAACGGCTGAGGAAATCAGACAATGGCATGAAGCCAATGTAAACGATCAAGAGGGTTTGAAGCAAGTCCAGCAGGAGATCCTTGTAGGGATCCGTCTCTTGATGGACAAGGAAGGAATCTTATGAAGGAGCCTATAAAATGCCCGTGCGGGCGCATATTGGCAAGGCCCCGCACTAAGAAAGAAGCACCGGGCAATTACAAGTGCCCGGAGTGCGGTAAGAACATCATAATTTCCCGGGAAGAGAAAAAGGAAAAAAGGATCAAGGTTAAAGGACAAAGGATAAAGGAATAAGGTTAAAGGAGCAAGATTAAAAGAGCAAGGAATCTTTTACCTTGAACTTTGAGCCTTGTACCTGCTCTTAGAATGGAGGATTAGCAAATGGCAAAAGATGCAAGCGACAGCAAGGTAATAGCAGAACTCGGCGCTGTCCTTTATGACTACGAGGCCATGACCGATGTGGATCACAAATACTTCAAGGTTGCTACGGAAGGCCGAATATTCAGCATGGTAGGCGCTCAGAAACCGCTTATAAGACCGGATGGGCAATTGACCGGCTTGAAAGTGAAACCCGCGGTCTCGGGCGGAGATGACAAGGTCGACCTGGAAAAAGGGACGGCATGGATAAACGGTGCATTGGTGACCCTGTCCGCTGATGCAACCGATCTTACAATTACTAGAGGAACGACACAAAACTATACAATCCATTCGATCGATCTGACCAGTGCGGCTGCCGGGGCCGTGGTGGACGGGACAGAAGGTGCCAGTCATACTGAAACCAGAGGTGCTGCGGGCGGACCTCCCCTTGTTCCAACGAGCAGCATCGAATGCGGTCAGGTGCGGGTAACGAATAAGACGGCGGCCCCGATCACCGAGGACGAGATCTTCTCCGTACCTAACCAGCATCGGGAGCTTGCAAGTTATCCGGTGGCGACAGTTCATCCTATGGGAATAGATGGAATTTTGAAGGGGACGGCATTGGTGGAGTTCTCAGAAGAACTTCCGCTTATCCATACAGGACCGGTGGCAAAAGAGGTCCATGCTCGTTACTACAATCCCAACTTCGCTCAGATCCCGGAAGCATCTGAATTCCGACCGCCAAGGGATACTGCCACGCAATCAGAGGACAGCACTTACGACGGCCCCAGGGCGGCAACGAAGTGGGGTCGCGGCACGGGTTCTTTCAACTGCCTCCATGACGGCACGGGAAATGCGATCATCATGCAGGTCAAGGGAACGACAAGGGCAATCAAGTTCTATCCCGACAAATACCTGTCGGGACATTGGCTCATGATGGGTTCCCTGGGGATTGCGGATGAATATCCCGCAGGAGCCAACATGCGGGCCACCGTCAACCTGGGCGCGATCTCCGAGCCTATATGGGTGGACTGATGGATAAAAATTAAATCCCCCTCAATCCCCCTTTGCTAAAGGGGGAATTCAAAAAGCTTCGGAAATGCTTCCCCCCTTTGCTAAAGGGGGGCGAGGGGGGATTTTCAGATATGGGTGATAAAATGGCCAAACTTGAATTCGATTCCGAAAAGCTCAAGCAGCCGCTGCAGAGGGCCGAAGGGGAAGTGCTCTGCAACGAGCTCAAGGCGCTTTACGAGCCTCCCCCTGAAGGGGACATAATCATCAAGGTCAGGGCGCTGGACACGTCGGGCCTGATGGCATCCGTCGGGGCCGGAAGCAATGACCTGGCCGAGGCCGTGATCATGGCGCTGGATTCCAAACGGACAGCGGACGCCGCGCAAGTTCTCAAAAATGCTTTGGGCCTGGGAGAGGGCCAGTCGCCGGAGGTCAGGCGCATGATCGAGACCGTGGTCAGGGGCAGCGACCTTGACCATGAGACCGCGGCCAGGATTAGCGAGCACTTCCCGATGGTGCTCTATCGCCTGAGCCAGAAGATCAGCGAGCTTACCGGCCAGGGGAGCGTACTCAAAAAAAAAGTATCCAGGCCCGGGTGAAGGGCATGACCGAGCTCACAATGCTGTACGCTCTCTGCGACCACAGGGGGCGTTTCATTTATGAAGTGGCTCCGCACATCTTCCCATATGGACACTTGAGCCAGGAGGAAATCTGGGGTTGGGAAGCCTTCAATGAATTCAAAGATCAGATGAGGAGCAGAGGCAATGGCTAGCTTTGCCAGAAAAACTCAAAGGGAAAGGAACCGGAAGCTCGACAAATGGTTCGAATCCCCTAACGGACGGCTCAGGCTCATGATGATCGATATGACCAGGGCGGGCGTCGCGGCCCAGGGGATCGATATCATCGGAAGGAATATGATCCTGACCGTGAAATACGATCCCGATCTCCATGCCAGAAACAAGCATAAGGCCGACATGATACCGGATAATTTGGATGATCCGCAGGTCCAGAGATGGTGGATCATCGGAAGTCTGTGCAATCTCTTCAAAGCGCGCCTGCGGCCAAAGGAACTTATGTGGCTGCATGAAATCTATCTCGTCCTGCTGGAGCCTGACGGCTCGGCACGGGAGGTGGCCCAGGGAAACATCAATGCGATGGTGGACTTTGCGAGGCGAAAAGATTCCATGACCGCGGAGGAGCGCGAAGGCTTTATCCAGTCTTTCAGGTTCAAGCAAATCGACAGAGATCCCGGCCTTAAAGAGGTGTTGAAAATTGGCGAACGAGGTATTGAAATTAGTAATTGAGGGCGTGGATAGATTCTCGGGCACATTAGGAGGATTGCGCAAGCAGCTCGAGATGAACGAGAAGGGCCTGGGCAACATCGCTGCAATGGCTACGAACGTGGCGACCACGGCCCTCAAGATGGCGGCGGCCGTCGGTGCGGCGGCCACGGCCCTGGGAGTGCTGGCGGTCAAGGCGGCGGCCGACTTCGAGCTTAAACTGGCCGAGGTCTCCACGCTGGTTTCCGGCGTGGCTGAAAAAGATATGCCCGCGGTTAAAAATGCCATTCTCGAAATGACCCGCGATATACCCAAGGGCGTCGCCGAGCTCACCGAGGCCCAGTATCAGGCCCAGTCGGCGGGTTTTGCCGTGAAGGATGCCCTCGAGCTGGTCGGGATAGCGGCGAGGGGCAGCGTGGCCGGCCTCACCGATACCGGCACCGCCATGACCGGCCTGACAAAAGCCCTGGGCGCATACGGGGAAGGGGCAAAAGACGCTAGCAAGTACATGGATGTCATGTTCACCGCGGTAAAAACCGGCCAGATGCGCTTCGGGGAATTGAGCACCGAGATAGGCAAAGTCGCGTCCACGGCCTCGTCGGTGGGGGTTCCCATCGAGGAGCTCACCGCCATGATGTCTACATTGACCCTGGTCGGTGGGGATCTCGCGCAGGAGACTACCCATTTGAGGGGCGCGATGGCTGCCTTCGTCAAGCCGAGCAAGGAAGCCGAAACGGCGTTGGCCGAATTCGGGATAGCGACAAAGGACGCCACCACGGGCGCCATGATTCCCTTCCAGGATATCCTGAAACAGATCGTCGAAAGAAAACTCACGTACAACCAGATCCTTCAGATCCTGCCGGAAAAAGAGGCCGCCGACGCGGTTAACAAGCTGGTAAACGCATATTCTAAATACGGAGACAACTTAGAAGCTGCCATGAAAGCTCAGGGGGCGATGACCGGGGCCTATGATAAAATCGCTCAGAGTTTCAACAAACAGCTAACACTGGTCTGGAATTCGGTGAAGGCTCTTTCAATCGTAATTGGCGATGACCTGCTGGGAGCGGTCACGGATCTTATCCAGTTCATCAAGAGCGGGATAGACGCCCTCATAGAATGGGAACAGCGCACTAAGACCTTCGAAAAATTTATGGTGGAATTGAGGGGAGAAGTAAAATCTGTTTACGCGGCAATAAAAGAGACTTTCACGCTGCCGGCGGTCCAGGAGTTCGTCAATATGCTCTCAAAGGCACAGGGGGAGATGAGCGCTGTAAAATTGATAATCTCGGGGATAAGAGAGGGATTACAGGCGCTGAACGCGATCCTCGGGGCGGCGGCCGTATCCGTGGCCTTTGTTTACGATCAATTTAAGCGATTAAACTGGATCATGGAGCGCGTTATGAAGCCGTGGGACTGGGAACCCTTCCCGGAGGCCACCGCCACAAAGACACTCAACATGTTTGCGGACGTGCACAATGCCCTCGAGAAGATCGGCAGGATGGTGGCCAAGCCGAAGCTCGACCCCGAGCCCATGAAGAAAAGCATCGAGGAGGTAGAGGAAGGTGTAAAGAAGCTGCAAAAGGAAATGTCGCCGGGTATTGACAAAGCTATCAAGGGTGCCACCGAGGAGGTCAAAGACAAAAGCAAAGAAATGAAAAGGGAGCTTGAGGACGCATTGAAGATCAAGCTTGCCGTGATGGATCACGAGGCAAACATAAAAGTGGAGCGAATGAAGCTGCAGGCAGAGACTCTCAAAACTGGTATGCAATTGAAAGTGGAGCTCGATATAGAGAAAGCGAAGATCGGGCTTGAGATGTTCAGGGTGCAGATGGATAACCTGAAGGAAACCGCAAAAGGCATCACGGAAACAATTTCATCTATAATTCAGGGCATGACATCTGCCGGGAGCCAGCTGCAAAAATGGAGCCTGGAAGATAAGCTCGACCGGATGCTGCTGGCGCAGGAGAGGCTTGTTAATGCTCAAATATCATTGATTCAGGAGCGTCAACGGCAAATGCAGCTCCCAGTTAGACGGGAGCATATAATCCGGGTGATCGAATCGGATATGACCTGGGTCGATGGTTTTATTCGATTCCTGTTGGACAAAATGAAGATTACCATCGAGGAAGAGGGATTCGAGTGCCTATGCAATATATAAATAGAAAGGAGAAAATAAATGGCAGGATGGACAAACAAATTAAAATATCGAGTGCTTGGTTATGCTTTTCGTGGAGACACAATACCCACCAATTTTTATGTTGCGCTGATCACTTCCGCAGCGGCGCCCGGGCCTGATACAAATACTTTTAGCGAATTGACAGAGATTGCTGCCGGGAATGGATATAGTGCCGGTGGTATACAGCTTGCGCCCGGTGCAACCGATTTCGACCAGTGGCAGGAAGATGATGCCAACGACCGTGCTTTAGTTCAAATAAAAGACCTTATCTGGACAGCTACCGGCGGGCCTATACCTGCATCAGGCAATGGCGCACGCTATGCAATTCTTACTGATGATAATGCCACTCAAGCTGACCGTGAAGTACTTGCTTACTTTGACCTTGTGTCTGATCGCCAGGTTTCTGAGGGTCAAGACTTAAAGCTCCAGGATTGCGAAATCAGGCTGAACGAGACATAAGAATTATGATGGGAAGCTATAAAGCTCTGATAGATGTGGACAGGTGGGAAATAATCTGGCTGGAGGACCGCCAGGGGAATCGATACAGAATCGAGGGCTTTGAGCGAGATGAGCTCGAAAAGCAGCGATGTCCGGTCGAGAAGTGCAAAGCAGCCTGCTGCCGGAGGGACAGCCTTGAGGGAGTGAAGGGAGCCGGTCCCTGCCGATTTCTTGACTTGAATACAAACCTCTGCATTATACACAGCAGATCTGTTGCATTGAAGCCGCTATCCTGTTTCATATGGCCCAAGCATTTTTTTGATCCGGCACAATTTCCAGAATGTCCGCTGAGGCTTGTGAAAATCGATGAGTTATATAGTTGAATCTGTTGCATTAACACAGCCGACCCAGGACCCGAATAAGCAGGAAGGCCAGGCCTTCACTATGGGCGGCCAGGTTACCCTGGCTTCTCACGGAGGCACGGATTATGATATACACTTCCAGTGGGATCAGGGGCTTGGTGATTCGCCGGAGAACTATGCGGATATTCCTTCATCAGCCGCTGCGCTGACATGCCCGACTCCTAATCCACTGCTTAATCTTGGTGATGCCTCTGAATATACGAAAGAAATAACTTGCAACACTGCGGGTACTTACTATATCCGCATCAAGACTATTGATCATAATGACAGCGAAGCCGAGGATATATCGAGCTCGCAGATTGTTACGGTTACACAGGCGGATGTAGTTATTACACCCAACCCGGTATCATGTATCTCTGTCGCACTTATTGGCGCGGTTATCCTCGGCTCGATAGCAATCACTCCCTCCGCTGCGGCGGCAATAAGCCAAGCAGTTGATCCCACCGTAACAAACAATGTAATTCTCACGCCCGTCCCGG